>NZ_JAHWGR010000131.1:0-255 GCF_020873825.1 Micromonospora sp. DH13 | reverse complement strand
CCCCCCCCCCCCCCCCCCCCCCCCCCCCCCCCCCCCCCCCCCCCCCCCCCCCCCCCCCCCCCCCCCCCCCCCCCCCCCCCCCCCCCCCCCCCCCCCCCCCCCCCCCCCCCCCCCCCCCCCCCCCCCCCCCCCCCCCCCCCCCCCCCCCCCCCCCCCCCCCCCCCCCCCCCCCCCCCCCCCCCCCCCCCCCCCCCCCCCCCCCCCCCCCCCCCCCCCCCCCCCCCCCCCCCCCCCCCCCCCCCCCCCCCCCCCCCC
>NZ_JAHWGR010000130.1:0-255 GCF_020873825.1 Micromonospora sp. DH13 | reverse complement strand
CGGCGGTGGAGACCGCCGACGGGCCGGTCGAGGAGGCGTTCCCCCCGATGTCGGTCACCGTCCGCCTCGAAGACGAGATCGACATCTCCCGCGGAGACATGATCTGCCGCCCCCACAACGCCCCCACGGTCGCGCAGGACATCGAGGCGATGGTCTGCTGGATGGACGAGACCCGCCCCCTGACCGTCGGCGGCCGCTACGCCATCAAACACACCACCCGCTCCGCGCGGGCCATCGTGCGGGGCCTGCACTACC
>NZ_JAHWGR010000129.1:0-255 GCF_020873825.1 Micromonospora sp. DH13 | reverse complement strand
GCGTGTGTGTATGTGTGTGGTGTCAGCTGTTGTTCCAGTGCTGCGCGACGAGGTCGGCGGCCTGCTGCTCCCACTGCGCGTACGCGTCGGGGTAGGCGGAGACCTGCACCGTCTGGGCGGCATCGGTTAGCGGCATGTCCTGCCAGCCGTCGACCTGTCGGAGGCCCTTGAGGAACGCCGTCGTCGCATACTGCGGGTCGGTGATCTGCTCCGGCGAACCCCACCCGCTGGACGGGCGCTGCTGGAACAGGCCGA
>NZ_JAHWGR010000128.1:0-255 GCF_020873825.1 Micromonospora sp. DH13 | reverse complement strand
CCGAACGCACCGCCGCCGTGCACGAGGCGTCACCCACCGTCCGGTACCGCACCACCTCCACGAACCGCGTCTCACCCGCCCGCGGGGTGAAGAACTCGTTCACCGCATACAACATGCCGTCCCGCTCGACCACCTCACGCTCGTGCGCGAAGTAGATCGACGGCAACGGAATCCGCTCCCGGGCGATGTAGTGCCACACATCCAACTCGGTCCAGTTCGACAACGGGAACACCCGGATCGACTCACCCGGATGAT
>NZ_JAHWGR010000127.1:0-256 GCF_020873825.1 Micromonospora sp. DH13 | reverse complement strand
CGTCGGTGTGGCCGTGGAGCTCGCCGGCGGGTTGCAGGCTGTTGGGGTCCCACAGCCGCACTACCCTGTCGCCGCCGGCGGTGACGAGCAGGATGGTGCCGTCCGGCCGGGTCCACGTCCCCACCGCATTCACGGCGTCGGTGTGGCCGTGGAGCTCGCCGGCGGGTTGCAGGCTGTTGGGGTCCCACAGCCGCACTACCCTGTCGCCGCCGGCGGTGACGAGCAGAGTGGTGTCGTCCGGCCGGGTCCACGTCCC
>NZ_JAHWGR010000126.1:0-256 GCF_020873825.1 Micromonospora sp. DH13 | reverse complement strand
CGGTATTCTCTACCTGACCACCTGTGTCGGTTTGGGGTACGGGCCGCTAAGAACTCGCTAGAGGCTTTTCTCGGCAGCATAGGATCACTGACTTCACCTGAATCGGCTCGGCATCACGTCTCAGCCTCAATGCACCGCGGATTTGCCTACGGTACGGCCTACACGCTTACCCCGGCACAACCACCGGCCGGGATCAGCTACCTTCCTGCGTCACCCCATCGCTTGACTACTACCCGCCAGGTTCCCACGCTCCCCA
>NZ_JAHWGR010000125.1:0-256 GCF_020873825.1 Micromonospora sp. DH13 | reverse complement strand
TGGGGAGCGTGGGAACCTGGCGGGTAGTAGTCAAGCGATGGGGTGACGCAGGAAGGTAGCTGATCCCGGCCGGTGGTTGTGCCGGGGTAAGCGTGTAGGCCGTACCGTAGGCAAATCCGCGGTGCATGTAGGCTGAGACGTGATGCCGAGCCGATTCAGGTGAAGTCAGTGATCCTATGCTGCCGAGAAAAGCCTCTAGCGAGTTCTTAGCGGCCCGTACCCCAAACCGACACAGGTGGTCAGGTAGAGAATACCG
>NZ_JAHWGR010000124.1:0-257 GCF_020873825.1 Micromonospora sp. DH13 | reverse complement strand
CGACACGACCGCGTCGAGGCCCGCCCCGACGTCCTCCTGCACGCCGAAGCGGTCCAGCGTCGCGGTGACCCGCTGGTCGGCCACCTCGGCGATGGTCTGCACGGTGACGTCGTCCATCAGCGCCGGGGCGGACCCGGCGTCGGTACGCACCAGCACGTCCTGCCAGCGCTCCGGCAGCTGGGCGGCGATCATGCCGGTGGCCCGCACGTCGCCGGCGACCACCACCACCTCCGCGCCGACCTTCTCGGCCAGCTCCA
>NZ_JAHWGR010000123.1:0-265 GCF_020873825.1 Micromonospora sp. DH13 | reverse complement strand
GTGCGGCTGTGGGACCCCAACAGCCTGCAACCCGCCGGCGAGCTCCACGGCCACACCGACGCCGTGTACGCGGTGGGGACCTGGACTCGACCGGACGACAACGCCACTCTGCTCGTCACCGCCGGCGGCGACGAGGTGGTGCGGCTGTGGGACCCCAACAGCCTGCAACCCGCCGGCGAGCTCCACGGCCACACCGACTCCGTGTACGCGGTGGGGACGTGGACCCGGCCGGACGGCACCATCCTGCTCGTCACCGCCGGCGGCG
>NZ_JAHWGR010000122.1:0-272 GCF_020873825.1 Micromonospora sp. DH13 | reverse complement strand
TGGAGCTGGCCGAGAAGGTCGGCGCGGAGGTGGTGGTGGTCGCCGGCGACGTGCGGGCCACCGGCATGATCGCCGCCCAGCTGCCGGAGCGCTGGCAGGACGTGCTGGTGCGTACCGACGCCGGGTCGCGGCACGCCGGGGCGGACCCGGCGCTGATGGACGACGTCACCGTGCAGACCATCGCCGAGGTGGCCGACCAGCGGGTCACCGCGACGCTGGACCGCTTCGGCGTGCAGGAGGACGTCGGGGCGGGCCTCGACGCGGTCGTGTCG
>NZ_JAHWGR010000012.1:0-180219 GCF_020873825.1 Micromonospora sp. DH13 | reverse complement strand
GCCGGTCGGGCATCCGACCGGCCGCGCCCCGCACGGCCGAACCGTCCGGTCAGCCGGTCATCGTGGCGAACACGATGACGTTGTCCACGTAGCTGCCCGCCGCCTGGTCGAACTGCCCACCACAGGTGACGACCCGCAGGCCGGCCCGGTCGTTGGGTCCGTAGACCAGCTCGGTGGGGAAGGCGGCCTTCGGGTACGCCCGCACCTCGTCGACCGTGAAGGTGACGCGGCTGCCGTCGTCCCGGGCCACCTCGATGGTGTCTCCCGGTTGGAGCGCGCCGAGGGAGTAGAACACGGCGGGGCCGCCGACCTTCGCCGAGTCGACGTGGCCCACGACGACGGCGTTGCCGATCTCGCCGGGGCTCGCGCCCGGGGAGTACCAGCCGGCGCTCAACGCCTGCTCCAGCGGGGGAACCTGGACGGTGCCGTCCGGGTTGGTGCCCAGCGTCATGATCGGTGCGTCGACGCCGATGCGGGGGATCCTGATGGTGGTCGGGGTGGCCCGGGCCAGGCCGGCCGTCGGCTGTCCCCCGTCCGCCGCCTCCGTGTCGGCGTCGAGGGGCCCCTGACCGGCGACGTTCCCGCCGTCGTCCGTGACCCCACCGACGCGGTCGGGGTTGGCCTGGGTGACCGGCTGGGGCGGGCGGGGGGTGGGCGCGGCGCGCATGGAGGCGCCGACCATTCCGGCGCCCACCATGGCGAGCAGGACGACGACGGCCGCGCCGGCGGCGCGCCACGGTGTCCCGTGGCGGCCGCCGGCCGGTGTCGCCGTCACGTCAGGCGAGGGACCCATTGGCCCGCCGCCGCCGCATCAGCACGATGCCGCCGAGCGCCGCGGCGCCCATCATGCTCGCCCCGGTGGTGGCGAGCCCACGGTCGGTGCCGCCGGCCGCGCCGCCGTCACCGCCCTCGACGTGGCCGCGCGGGAGCACGACCAGCTCGCCCTCGGCGCAGGAGCCCTTCAGCTCGTAGCGGCCCGGGGCGGCGTCCTCGGCGACCTCCGCCTCGCCGTAGTAGACGAAGTCCTTCTTGTGCTCCCAGGACTTCTCCTCGCCGTACCCCTTGTCCTCGCCGTAGCTGGAGTCCTTGCCGTAGCCGGAGTCCTCGCTCGACCAGTCCTTCTCGGCCTTCTTCTCGGACTTGTCCCCGTAGCCCTTCTCGGCCTCCTGGTCGTGCTCGTAGCCGCTCCACTCGCCGGACGAGTCGTCGGCGGCGCCGCCGCCCTTGCCGCCCTTGGCCTTCTCGTCCTCCTTGGCCTTGGACTTCTCGTCCTCCTTGGCCTTCTCGTCTTCCTTGGCCCCGCCGTGCTCCTCGCCGGCCTTCTCCTCGGCCCAGGCGCCCTCTTCCTCGCCCTGGTAGCCGTGGTCCTCCTCCGCCGGGTGCAGCTTGACCTTGCCGGTCACCTCGGACCAGACGGCGGCGTGCTCCTGGGCCTCGGGGCAGATCTCCAGGATCTTGACCTTCTCGCCGGGCTTGACGACGTGCGGCTTGGCATAGACCTTGCCGTCGCGGGTCTCGCCGTCGTAGTGGCCGTCCGCGAACGCGATCCCCGGCGTGAACACCAGCAGGGACGCGCCGCCGAGCGCGGCACCCGCAACGACCTTCCCGAGCATCTTGTTTGCCATGACCTGCGTCACTCCATCCCTCTTCGTCCTGAGCCCGACGTCAGCCGAGCTACCCACGACGTTAGCCCTGTTCGCGAGCTATCAGGGGAAAGATTCGTGTTTTACAGTTTGCCTGGGCATGAGGGGGAAGGCCGCTTAAGCGTGGTTGACGCCATGTGTCGGATGAATCGGGTCGGTCGACGGGGTTGCGACCGGCCGGGCGTTCCCGCACTCTTTCGAGGAGGGAGGGGCGCTCACGTGCGGCGTCCCGGTCGGCGCCTCCGGTGCTCCGACGCCCTCACCGGGCCGCTCGTCCCCGGTGGGTGGGGCCGCCCGGCATCGAACCATTGCCATGGAAGCGCTCCCATGCAAGAATTCCCTCACGCGGTACGGGGAGCCACACCGCGCAAGGCAGATGTCGAGGGCACCGGTTCCACCGGACGACGTCCGCCGCCCGACCGGCCGTTCCACGCGCCGGTCGCGCACCACCACCACACTGCCCGTCCGGGTCGGGCACCCCCGAAATCCCCCGTGGCGCCGTCGATGTCCTTTCGATGTCGCGCGCCGTTCCGCCGGGCCGCGAGTCCGGTCTCGCCCAAGGAGATCAGTGGCATGAGTATGAGGAAGAGACTGTCCGGCCGTCGCCGGGCGCTCGCACTGACCGGTGCGGGCGCGCTGGTCGCCGGCGGTCTGGTGACCATTCCGGTCACCGCGGCCCAGGCCGCGACCCAGTGCAGCGTCGACTACACCACCAACGACTGGGCCGGCGGCTTCACCGGCAGCGTCACCATCAAGAACATCGGCGACGCCGTCTCGTCCTGGAACCTCGGCTTCACCTTCCCGAACAGCAGCCAGAAGGTCGTGCAGGGCTGGTCGGCGAAGTGGAGCCAGAGCGGGCAGAACGTCACCGCCACGAACGAGTCCTACAACGGCTCGATCGCCAGCGGCGGCAGCGTGACCCTCGGCTTCAACGGCTCGTGGAGCGGCAGCAACCCGAAGCCCACCTCGTTCACCCTGAACGGCGTGGTCTGCAACGGCGGCACCACCAACCCCACCACGCCGCCGCCGACCACCACCCCGCCGACGACGCCTCCGCCCACGACGCCCCCGCCGACGACCCCGCCGCCGACCACCCCGCCGCCGACCACCCCGCCGGGGCAGAAGGTGGACAACCCGTACCTGAACGCCAAGGGGTACGTGAACCCGGAGTGGAAGGCCAAGGCCGAGTCCGTCGCGGGCGGCAACCGGGTGTCCAACACCCCCACCGCCGTGTGGATCGACCGGATCGCCGCCATCAACGGCACCCCGGACAGCAGCTCCAACGGGGCCATGGGCGTGCGTAACCACCTGGACGCCGCGCTGGCCCAGGGTGCGAACTACATCCAGTTCGTCATCTACAACCTGCCCGGCCGCGACTGCGCCGCGCTCGCCTCCAACGGCGAGCTGAAGCCGGACGAGCTGCCCCGCTACAAGACCGAGTACATCGACCCGATCGCCGCGATCCAGCGCGACTCGAAGTACTCCAGCCTGCGGATCATCAACATCATCGAGATCGACTCGCTGCCCAACCTGGTGACCAACACCTCGGACAAGCCGGGCGGCACGGCGACGTGCGACACGATGAAGGCCAACCGCGGGTACGTCGAGGGCGTGGGCTACGCCCTGGCGAAGCTGGGCGCGATCGGCAACGTCTACAACTACATCGACGCCGGCCACCACGGCTGGCTGGGCTGGGACAGCAACTTCAGCCCGAGCGCCACGATCCTGCGTGAGGCCGCCGGCGCGTCCGGCAGCACCCCGGCCAACGTGCACGGCTTCATCGTGAACACCGCGAACTACTCGGCTCTCAAGGAGCCGTACTTCAAGGTCACCGACACGGTGAACGGCCAGAGCGTCCGCCAGTCCAAGTGGGTCGACTGGAACTTCTACGTCGACGAGCTCTCCTTCGCCCAGGCGTTCCGCAACGAGCTGGTCTCCAAGGGCTTCGCCAGCAACATCGGCATGCTGATCGACACCTCCCGCAACGGCTGGGGCGGCTCCGCCCGGCCCACCGGCCCGGGTGCGATGACCAGCGTGGACACCTACGTCAACGGCGGCCGGGTCGACCGGCGCTTCCACGCCGGTAACTGGTGCAACCAGGCCGGCGCGGGCCTCGGCGAGCGTCCCAAGGCCGCTCCGGAGCCGGGCATCGACGCCTACGTCTGGGTGAAGCCCCCGGGTGAGTCGGACGGTTCCAGCACCGAGATCCCGAACAACGAGGGCAAGGGCTTCGACCGGATGTGCGACCCGACCTACACCGGTAACGCCCGCAACGGCAACAGCATGAGCGGCGCGCTGTCGGGTGCCCCGATCTCGGGTGCCTGGTTCCCGGCGCAGTTCGCCCAGCTGATGCAGAACGCCTACCCGCCGCTCTCCTGACCAGGCGGAAGGCCTACCGGCCGCCGCGGGAGTGAGGCACCGCGCCGGCAGGTTCCCCCCGGCCCCTGGTCCGACCGTCCACCGGTCGGGCCAGGGGCCCCCGCCTGTTCCTGGCCCGTCAGGTCCGGGCCGGTGTGTGCCTGGTCGGTGTGTGCCTGGCCCTCAGGCCCGAGCCGGTGAGGTGCGGGCCGGTCAGGGCACCGTCCGCTCCACCGCCGCCCGGCCCTGCTCGGCCAGGTCCCGGCGGGCCCGCTCGATGTTCTCCGGGGTCGGGTCCTGGCCCCGCGCCAGCACCAGGTCCTCCGGGTCCCACGGCTGCTCCGCGCCGGTGCGGATGTTGTCCCCGCCAGCACCCGTGCCCCCGCCGTACGGGTCGCCGAGCAGGTCCTCGGTCGAGCCGACCCCCTCCACGGCCTCCCCCGGCCCGGCGAAGGACGGGTTGTCCCGGTCGGCCCCGCCGCCGGTACGCAGCTGCGGCACCGTGCTCTCGTCGTCCACCGCCGCCGCCACCTCGGGGCTCTCCTCCAGCGGTCGCCCCGCGTTCGGTTCGCGCTCCGTCATCCTGCTGCCCTCCTGTGCGCCAGGTGCTGCCTGATCCCCCTGGCGTACCCCGCAGGGCCGGGGGCATGCCGACGACGCCGGACCCCGGTCGGCCCCGCTCGTCGCCCCGGTCGGCTGCTGTTCGCCGCGAACGGGAACTGTCCAAGAATCAGAGGGCGGACGCCGACGCGCCCCGGCCGTGGTCGGCCGGGGCGCGCGCAGCGGGGACGGTCAGCGGCCGAGCACCCGGTCCAGGAAGTCGCGGTACCCGCGTACCGCGATCCGGAGCTGCTCGGTGTCGTCGTCGCCGGTCTGCTGCCAGTCGCCCAGCTTGTTCTTCTGCTCCGCGAGCGCGGCGGCCAGCGCTTCGATCGCCTCCCCGACCAGCGACTCGGCCTGGCCGGCGGCGGCCCGGGGGTCGTCGACGAAGCGGAGCTGGACGTCGCGCCAGCGGTCCCGGAAGCCCTGGGCGGTGCCGGGCTCGAAGAGCGTGGCGGCGTCCTCGGGCACCGCGCCCGTGGTGGGCCGGGCCGCCGCCGTGACCGCGGCGACGCCATCCCGCGTGTGCGCGCCGGCACCGTCACGTGCGTCTGCGCCGACCCCGAGGGCGGACGGGGCGTCGTCCCGCGCGTCCGGGTCGGTCATGCCGGGCTCGGGTCGGCCGTACCCGGCCGCGCCGGCAACCACCGCGTCGGTCTGGTCGCGGTCCGCGCCGGCCCGCCCGTCGACCGCGTGGCGGGCCCCGGTGCGCCCGTCTCCCGGCTCGTCGGTCGTCCACCGGGACCGGTCGTGCAGCCGGTCGGCGGCGGTCGGGTCGGCCCGCTCGTCGTCGAACGCGTCCGTCCTGCCCGGCGCGCCGTCGCCCGGCCGGGCGGTGTCCTCGCCGCGCGGGTCCCGCTCGTCCTCGGGGCGGCCGCTGGCCATCGCCGAGGCGGCGACCGCGCCGCCGACCGTGGTCGCCCCGAACGCGGTCGGCAGCGGGGCCGGCTCGTGGAACTCGGGCGCGCTGTCGCCGCGCTCGTCGGCCACGGCCGGGTCGTCGAAGGTGCCCCGGTCGTCCAGCACGTCCTCGGGCACCTCGGCGCGGCCCTCGACGTCCCGGCCCCGGCGGGCCGCCGCGTCGCCGGTCGCCCCGCCCGGGGGCGGCACCGGCACCGGCGCGGACCTGACGGCCTCGGGGTGGTCGCTGCTCACCTGCTGCTCCTGGCGCATCTGGCTCTCCTCAACGGCTCGTGACGTCGTGCGGACGGTCGACCGGCGTCTGCTCCGCCTCCCGGGACGCGCTGTCCGGCTGGCGCTGCTCCGGGTGGTGCTGCTCGGGCCGGCGGTGCTCCGGGCGCGGCTGGTCCAGGTGCTGCTGGTCCGGGTCGCGCTGCTCGGGGACGCGGGCGCCCACCGGGTCCGCGCCCTGCCCGGGGACGGGGGCGCCCACCGGGTCCGCGCCGAGCAGGTCGGCGAAGAGCGCCCGGTAGTGGACGACGGCCTGGCGCAGCTCCTCGGTGCCGGCCTCGCCGCGCTCGTTGCGCAGCCGGATCTCGTGGGCGTCCCGGTAGTGGGAGAGGGTCCGGGCGTGTTCGACGGAGAGGTGGGCGATCTGGTCGGAGAAGTCCCCGGTCGGGTACCCGCGCTCGGCGACGAGCCGGCCGACCAACTCGTCCGCGTCGCTGACCGTCTCGGCGGGGGAGTCGACGAAGCGGACCTGGAGCTCCTCCCACGCCGCCGCGTACCGGGCCCGGGACTCGGGGGTGAGCGGGGTGAGCGTCAGCTCCGCGTGCCGGCGTTCCCGGTCCCGCAGCTCCCGCTCGGCGTCGGCGCGGCTGTCCCGCTCGGCGACCACCCGGTCGTACTCGGGCCCGAACCGGGACCGCAGCGCGCGGCGGCGGGCGACCTGCCGGCCGACGACGGCCAGGGCCGCGACCACCACGAGTACGACGAGAACTATGACGATTACCTGCGTGGGCGACATGGCTCCTCCTTCGTCCCTCCGGTATTCCCTCCGGTCGCTGATCGCCAATCCCGATCCGGGCGACTTTCCTGGGCGATCGGCGGATGCCGGGTGACGGATGGGGGGTTCCCGCCCTGATGGGTCCGGACTCCGATACAGCGGAGCGTGCCGGGGCGAGCGCACCGGGCGAGAGGCCGGTACCGCATCCGCCGACGATTACGTATCCTGCCCAAGGCGCCCGTGCCGGTGCCCCGGTGCCAGGGCGGCGAAGCCTGGCCGGTGCCGGTGCCACCCGCTGCCACACGTTCCGGGCGAGGTCTGATGAACACCCGCGACTGGCCGATCCGCTCGAAGCTGACGGCCCTGGTCGTAGCGCCGGTCAGCGCGCTGCTGGCCCTGTGGATCTTCGCAACCACGCTCGCCTTCGGCCCCGCGCTGGACCTGCTCTCCGCGGGCACCCTCCTCTACGACTTCGGCCGGCCCGGGGAGACCGTCGTCGCCGAGCTGCAACGCGAGCGGCGGCTGACCGTGGTGCAGCTCGCCGGCACCGCCGAGCTGCCGGAGCTGACCGAGCAGCGGCGACGCACCGACGTCGCGGTCGCCGAACTGCGCCGCCGGGTCAACGGTGAGCGACTGCGCGACGCCGCCGGCGACCTGCTCGACGCCCGGCTCGACGGGCTGCTCGGCGCGCTGGACGCGCTGCCCGCCGGCCGGGGGTTCATCGACCGCCGTCAGGTGGACCGGACGGGCGCGATCGGCCTCTACAGCGGCATGGTGGGCGCGGCCTTCCAGGCGTTCACCGCGCTGGCCGCCCTGCCCGACAACGACCTCAACCGGCAGGCGCTGGCGTTGACCGCGCTCGGCCGGTCCCGGGAGCTGCTCGGGCAGGCCGACGCGCTGCTCGCCGGGGTGCTCGTCACCGGGCGCTACGCCACGGGCGAGCACACCCAGCTCGTCCAGGTCATCGGCAACCAGCGGTTCCTGACCGAGACGGCGGTGGCCGACCTGCCGGCGGACGACCGGGCGGCCTACCAGCGGCTGGCCGAGAGCGAGGCGTTCGTCCGGTTGCGCGTCCTCCAGGACGAGCTGGTGCGGGCCGATCCCGGCCGGGCGCCGCGGCTGGACGCCCGCGCCTGGGAGACCAGCCAGGAGGCGGTCCAGCGTGGACTGCGCGACTTCGAGCTCACCCAGGCCGACGCGATCGCCGACCGGACGGTGCCGGTGGCGGTCGGCATCCTGGCCCGGCTCGGCGTGGCCGGCGTGCTCGGGCTCGCCGCGATCGTGGCGTCGGTGCTGTTCTCGCTGCGGGTCGGCCGGTCGCTGGCGCGGCGGCTCACCGCCGTGCGCGACGCCGCCCTGGAGATGGCCGAGCGCCGGTTGCCGGACGTGGTGACCCGGCTGCGTCGCGGCGAGGACGTCGACGTGGCCAGGGAAGCCCCGCCGCTGCAGTACGGCGAGGACGAGATCGGCCAGGTGGGGCGCGCGTTCACCGAGGTGGGCCGGACGGCCGTCCGTTCCGCCGTGGACGAGGTGACCCTGCGGCGCGGGCTCAACGAGGTCTTCCTCAACATCGCCCGGCGCAGCCAGGGGCTGGTGCACCGGCAGCTCGCCCTGCTGGACCGGATGGAGCGCCGCGTCGAGGACCCGGACGAGCTGGCCGAGCTGTTCCGGGTGGACCACCTGGCCACCCGGTTGCGCCGGCACGCCGAGGACCTGGTGATCCTCGCCGGGGCCGCGCCGGGCCGGGGCTGGCGCAATCCGGTCGCGATGGTCGACCTGGTGCGGGGCGCGATCTCCGAGGTGGAGTCGTACGACCGGGTCGACATCGCCGACGTGCAGCCCGCAGCCACCGTCGGCCGGGCCGTCGGCGACGTCATCCACCTGCTGGCCGAGCTGATCGAGAACGCCACCGCGTTCTCCCCGCCCGGCACCCGCGTCACCGTGCGGGGGCAGAGCCTGCCCAACGGGTACGCCGTGGAGATCATCGACCAGGGGCTGGGCATGTCCGCGCCGGCGCTGGAGGAGGCCAACCGCAGGCTGGCGACGCCGCCGGAGTTCGACCCGGCCGACAGCGCCCGGCTCGGGCTGTTCGTGGTCGCCCGGCTCGCCGCCCGGCACGGCGTCCGGGTGCAGCTGCGGCCGGCCGCCCAGGGCGGGGTCACCGCCGTGGTGCTGATCCCGCACGACCTGGTGACCAGCGAGCCGCCGCCCGGCCCGCCCGGCAGGCGGGAGGCGCAGGGCGCAGGCGACGACCGGCGGATGGCCAAGGTGACCCGGCTCAACACGCTGCCCCGGCCCCGGTCCGCCCGGATCACCCGGGAACGCGGCGACTCGTCGACGGCCGTGGTGCCGCTGGTGCCCAGCCGCTCCGTGCCGGCGGATCCGGGCGGCGACGGCGACGGCCTGCCCCGGCGGGTGCGCCGGCGTGGCCCCACCACCCGCCCCCGGCCGACGGCCCAGGACGCCCCGGCCCCGCGCGCCCCGGAGGAGGCCCGCCGGCTGATGTCCGCGCTCCAGGCCGGCACGGCCCGGGGCCGCCGGGACGGCGCGGCCGGCACCACCGCCGCCGACCTGCCCGCGGTCGGCGACGGCACCGCCCCGACCGCCGCCGCCCCGATCTCGCCCGCCGCACCCACCCCGACCACCGCCGCCGACGCGACACCGGAACCGGACGCCCCGGCGGCGCCCCCGCAACAACCCACGACCGCAACTGAGAGGGACGCCTAGTGGTGCACACGACGAAGCCGAACGTCGATCTCGACTGGTTGCTCGACGAGCTGGTGGAGCGCCTACCAGCCGCCCGTGAGGCGGTGGTGCTCTCGGCGGACGGGCTGCTGCTCGGCGCCTCCGCCGAGCTCGACCGGACGGCCGCCGAGCACCTCTGCGCCCTGGCCTCCGGCTTCTCCAGCCTGGCCAAGGGCGCCAGCCGGCACCTCGCCGCCGGCGGGGTGCGGCAGACGGTGGTGGAGATGGAGTCGGCGTACCTCTTCGTGACCGCCGCCGGTCAGGGCGCGTGCCTCGCGGTCGTCGCCGAGGCCGACGCGGACATCGGGCTGGTGGCGTACGAGATGGCGATGCTGGTGATCCGGGTGGGCGAGAACCTGGCGGCGCCGGTCCGGGCCTCCTCGGGTGGGGCCGATGCGGGCTGAGTCCCCGGGGCCGCAGCACGAGTGGTTGGACGGCGACGCGGGCCCGGTCGTCCGGCCGTACACGCTGACCGGCGGGCGGGTCCGGCCGCCGGTCGGCCTCGACCTGGTGGCGTTCGTGCTCGCCGGCCGGAGTGCGGACCCGGCGGCCCACCCGCGGCTGCACCCGGAGCACCGCCGCCTGGTGGAGCTCGCCCGGCGGCCGGTCCCGGTCGCCGAGCTGGCCGCCGAGCTGGACCTCGCGGTGGGTGTGGTCCGGGTGCTCGTCGGCGACCTGCTCGCCCGTGGCCTGGTCTCGGTGCACGAGCCGGCCGGCACCGCGTTCCTACCCGACGACAACATCCTCAAGGCGGTGGTCAATGGACTCCGTGCGCTATGACCGGAACGGGTCCGGGGTGCGGATCCCGCTGGCCCTGAAGATCCTCATCGCGGGCGGCTTCGGCGCCGGCAAGACGACGCTGGTGAGCGCGCTGAGCGAGGTCCGGCCGTTGCAGACCGAGGAGGTCCTCACCGGTGCCGGGATCGGCGTGGACGACCTCTCGGGCGTGGAGGGCAAGTCCACGACCACGGTGGCGATGGACTTCGGCCGGATCACCATCAACGAGGACCTCCAGGTCTACCTGTTCGGCACCCCGGGACAGGACCGGTTCTGGTTCCTCTGGGACGAGCTGGCCTTCGGGGCGCTCGGGGCGGTGGTGCTCGCCGACACCCGCCGGCTGGCCGACTGCTTCCCGTCGATCGACTACTTCGAGCAGCGGAACATCCCGTTCGTGGTCGGGGTGAACTGCTTCGACGACGGCCGCCGGTTCAGCCTGGACGCCGTACGCCAGGCCCTGGACCTCGACCCGGGCGTGCCGCTGTTGTTCTGCGACGCCCGGGACCGGCAGTCCGGCAAGCTGGTGCTGATCTCCCTGGTCGAGCACGTCGCCCGGCAGCGCGGCGAGCCGGTTCCGGCCTGACCCGGCCGCGCGGGCAAGGACCCGGACCGACGTGGGTAGGGATCCGGACCGATGCGGGTAAGGACCCGGGGTGACGGGCGCGGACGGCGGGCCGGGACGGCCGGCGACGGACAACAGCGGAAGGCGGACCGGATGACCGGGCAGCAGACGATCGTCCACCTCGGGTGCTACACGGCGGCCAGCGGCGGGCGGGGCGAGGGGATCGTCGCCGCCCGGCGTGACCCCGTGACGGGCGCGCTGACCCCGCTCGGCACCGCCGCGGCGACCCCGTCGCCGTCCTTCCTCACCCGGCATCCCACCCTGCCGGTGCTCTACGCCGCCAACGAGCTGCCCGAGGGGGAGGTCAGCGCGTTCCGGGTCGGCCCGGACGGCGACCTGACCCCGCTCGGCTCGCGCGGCACCGGCGGCGGCGAGCCCTGCCACCTGGCGGTCACCTCCGACGGCGGGCACCTCGTGGCGGCCAACTACGGCGGCGGGAGCCTGGCGGTGTTCCCGCTCGACCCGACGGGCGCGCCGGGCGACCGCAGCGACCTGGTGGTGCACGCCGGGCACGGGCCCGACCCGCAGCGGCAGGAGAAGGCGCACTGCCACATGGTCTCCCCGGCACCGGACGGCGGGCCGCTGCTCGCCGTCGACCTGGGGACCGACTCGGTCTACCGGTACGACCTCGACGCGGCCTCCGGGCGGCTGGTGCCCCGGGCGCCCCGGGTGCACGCCGCACCCGGCTCCGGCCCCCGCCACCTGGCCCGGCACCCCGACGGCCGGCGCTGCTGGCTGGTCGGCGAGCTGGACGCCACGGTCACCGCGTACGAGCTGACCGCCGACGGGGCGCTGCACCAGCGGGGCCGGGTGGACGCCAGCACCCGCGCCGGGCACGTCCAGCCCTCCGAGATCGCCGTCGGCGTGGACGGGCGCTTCCTCTACGTCGGCAACCGGGGCGTCGGCACGGTGTCGGTCTTCGCCCTCGCCGGAGAGCTGCCCGAGCCGGTGGCGGAGGTGGAGACCGGCGGGGAGTGGCCCCGGCACTTCGCGCTGACCGGCCAGCACCTGTACGTCGCCGACGAGCGCGCCGACATGGTCCGGGTGTTCCGGGTGGACGCCGCGACGGGGGTCCCGACGCCGGTCGGGGAGCCCGTGGCGCTGCCCAGCCCGACCTGCGTCCTGCCGTGACCGCCAGCGGTTCCGGCCCTGATCAGGGGCGTGTCAGCGACCTCGGGGCACCGGGTCGTCACTCAGCGTAGGAAAAGTGATGACATCTGTCTCTCCTGAGTAACTTTCGTCCGAACGGACGTGGCAGTACCAGCAGCGGGTCCGCAAGATGGTCACCGTGTCAGGCCGCCATCGCATGCAGTCAGGTATCCGCGGAGCGGGCGCAGTCGCGTCGGCGACGGCGCTCGTCGTCGTCATCGCGGGTGCCTGGTTCGGCTACCGGGGGCTGGTCCAGCCCGCCTGTTCGGGGCAGGTCCAGCTGTCGGTGGCGGCGGCCCCCGAGCTGGCCCCGGCGGTACAGGCCGCCGCAGCCCAGTGGATGGCCGACGGGGCGGCGGTCGGCGGCACCTGCATCGCCGTGAACGTCTCGGAGTCCGAGCCGGTGGACGTCGCCGCCGCGGTGGCCGGCAAGCACGGGGTGCAGCTGGCCGGCGTCGGCCAGGCCAGTGGCACGGCGGTCACCCCGGACGTGTGGGTGCCGGACTCCTCGACCTGGCTGCTGCGGCTGAAGAACGCCGGGGCCACCGCGTTCGCCCCGAGCAACGGCGCGTCCATCGCCCGCAGCCCGGTGGTGGTGGCGGTGCCCGAGCCGGTCGCCGAGACCCGGTTCGGCTGGCCGGAGAAGAAGCTGACCTGGACCGACCTGCTGCGCCAGGTGAGCAGCAGCAAGCCGATCCGCGCCGGGATCGTCGAGCCGACCCAGGACGCGGCCGGACTGTCGGGGCTGCTGTCGCTGACCGCCGCCGCGAGCGGGGCGGGCGGCGACGCGCAGCAGGCGACCACGGGGGCCCTGCGGGCGCTGGCCACCGGCCGTTCCGCGCTGCGCGAGGACCTGCTGGCCCGGTTCCCGCGTTCCTCCGACCCGACGGCGATCGCCTCCGGCCTCGGCGCCGCCGCGCTGTCGGAGGAGGACGTGATGGCGTACAACGAGCGGAAGCCGCCGATCCCGCTGGCGGCGCTCTACCTGGAGCCGTCGCCGATGCCGCTGGACTACCCGTACGCGGTGCTGCCGGGCATCGAGCCGGCGAAGCAGGCCGCCGCGAAGGTGCTGTTCGAGGTGCTCACCACGCCGGGCTTCCGCAACCGGCTGGCCGAGCGGTCGCTGCGCGCGCCGGACGGCAACTGGGGCGACGGCTTCAAGGCGCCGCAGGGCGCGCCGAGCCCGGCGGGTGGGGCGGCGACCGCGCCGGCGCCGGGTGGCAACGGCGCGGGGGGCCTGGACCCCGTCGCGATAGAGCGTGCCGTCTCCAGCTGGTCCATCGCCACCCAGTCCGGGCGCATGCTCTGCGTCATCGACGTCTCCGGGTCGATGAAGCAGCCGGTGCCCAGCGCCAACAACGCCACCCGGGAGCAGGTGACGGTCGCGGCGGCCAGCCGGGGCCTGAACCTCTTCGACGACTCCTGGTCGATCGGGCTGTGGACCTTCTCCACCGAGCTGGTCGGCAGCCTCGACTACCGGGAACTGGTGCCGATCAACCCGCTGTCCAGCAACCGCAGCCGACTGGAGCAGGGGCTGGCCACGATCCGGCCCTCCAGCGGCGACACCGGCCTGTACGACACGATGCTGGCCGCCTACAAGGCGGTGCAGGAGGACTGGGAGCCGGGGCGGGTCAACTCGATCGTGCTGTTCACCGACGGCAAGAACGAGGACGCCAACGGCATCTCCCAGCAGAAGCTGCTCGCCGAGCTGAAGCGGATCGCCGACCCGGACCGGCCGGTGCAGGTCGTGATCATCGGCATCGGCAACGACGTCAGCAAGTCCGAGCTGGAGTCGATCACCAAGGTCACCGGCGGCGGCAACTTCGTCACCGAGGATCCGACCAAGATCGGTGACATCTTCCTCAAGGCGATCGCGCTCCGCCCGAACGCGCCTCGCTGACCGTGCACCATACTGAGTCCCGAATCAGCGACGGTGGCTCGCCGCGCGGGAAAACCGTTGCGCCAAGCCACCTGTCGCACCCGTCCGCCAGCAAACTGACGGCAATACGTCCGAAGTAGTTGGTGGCCATAGTTGTTAAGAGAAGATGTCGAGGTGCTCCGGCGCCGTCGGTCCCGTTGGGGAGACCGAGCAACGACCGGGGCCTTTCTCAGCAGAGTGGGGAGGGCCGGTGACGTCGGCGACGCTGTTGACCGCCACCAGGACGCCGCCGCGGCCTGGGGCTGACCGGGGCGGGCCCGTGGCCCGCGTCGACGAGCGGGCGTACGTTCGCATGCTGGTCGTGCTGGACACCGCCGTCCTGGCCGTCGCGGTGCTGATCGGCTACGTCGCCCGCTTCGGCGACGAGGAGCCGGTGGGCTCGAAGATCCCGTACGTCGTGGTGGCCCCCGTGCTGCTGCTCACGTGGCTGCTCTCGCTCAAGGTCCTGCGCTGCTACGACGACCGGGTGCTGGGCTACGGCGCCGACGAGTACCGGCGGGTCGGCAGCGCCAGCCTGCGCCTCGCCGGCGGCACCGCCATCGCCGGCTACATCGCCGACGTCGGCGTGTCCCGGGGCTTCCTGGCCATCTCGTTCGCCGTCGGCATGCTGGGCCTGGAGGTGGCCCGGTTCGCCGCCCGCAAGCGGCTGCACCGGGCCCGGTCCCGGGGGCGCGGCTGGTCCCGCAAGGTCCTGGTGGTCGGCGACACCGCGCACGTGCTGGAGCTGGTCCACCAGCTGCGCCGCGAGCCGTACGCCGGCTACCACGTGGTGGGCGCCTGCATCCCGGACGCGCTGCTCGCGCCGGTGCCGCAGCGGCTCGGCGACGTGCCGGTCGTCGGCTCGTTCCGGGGCATCCCCGAGGCGGCCACCGCGATCGGCGCGGACACCGTGGCCGTCACCGCCTCCGGCGAGCTGACCGCGACCCGGCTGCGGCGGCTCGGCTGGCAGCTGGAGGGCACCGGCGTCGACCTCGTCGTCGCGCCCGCGCTCACCGACGTGGCCGGCCCCCGCATCCACACCCGACCGGTCGCCGGCCTGCCCCTGATCCACGTGGAGGCCCCCGAGTTCCGGGGGGCCCGCAAGCTGGTCAAGGGCTTCGTCGACCGGTCCGCCGCCGCCGTGGCGCTGGCCCTGCTGCTGCCGCTGCTGGCCGTGATCGCCCTGGCGATCAAGCTCGACAACCGGGGCCCGGTGCTGTTCCGGCAGACCCGGGTCGGCCAGGGCGGCCGCGAGTTCGGGGTGTTCAAGTTCCGCACGATGGTGGTCAACGCCGACGCCCTGCTCGCCGAGCTGACGACCCGCAACGAGACCGACGGCCTCATGTTCAAGATGCGCGACGACCCCCGGGTGACCCGGGTCGGTCGGGTGCTGCGCAAGTGGTCGCTCGACGAGCTGCCCCAGCTCGCCAACGTGCTGCTCGGGCAGATGAGCCTGGTCGGCCCGCGCCCGCCGCTGCCCTCCGAGGTGGCCCGCTACGACGGCGACGTGGCCCGGCGGCTGCTGGTCAAGCCCGGGATGACCGGCCTCTGGCAGGTCAGCGGCCGGTCCGACCTGAGCTGGGAGGACGGCATCCGGCTCGACCTCTACTACGTGGAGAACTGGTCGCTCGCCGCCGACCTGACCATCCTGTGGAAGACCTTCGGCGCGGTGGTGCGCAGCCGGGGCGCGTACTGACCGGTGGTGCGCAGCCGGGGCGCGTACCGGACGTGGGGTGTCCCGGGCCGGCGTCGCGCCGACCCGGGCACCGGGCCGGTCAGGGCTGCGGGCCCGTCCAGTCGAGGCAGACCACCACCGCGTCGTCGACCAGGTCACCGGCGACGAACGCCCGCAGATCGCCGATCAGCGACCGCACCGCGTCCAGCGGCTCCATCGGGCCGGTCCGGCGCAGGAACCGGTCCAGCGCGGTCTCGCCGTACCGGACGTTCTGCCCGGTCGCCTCGACCACGCCGTCGCTGAGCACGAAGAGCCGGTCGCCGCGGCGCAGCGTGAACTGCTGCTCCCGGTAGTCGGTGCCGTCGAACATGCCGAGCGGGAACTGCGCCTCCAGCGGCTGCTCCACCACCTCCCCGCCGCGCAGCAGCACCAGCCGCGGCGAGCCCGCGTCGACCACCGTCATCACGCCGCCGGCCAGGTCCAGCTCCAGCAGCAGCGCCGAGACGTGCTGCTCGCCCCGGTGCAGCGCGTACACGGCCTGGTCGGCGAGGGCGGCCTGGTCGGCCAGGCCCAGCCCCGCCCGGCGGGCGTTGCGCAGGGCGTGCGTGGCCAGGGCGGTCAGCACGGAGGCCTGCACCCCCTCGCCCATCCCGTTGATCGTCGACAGCCACAGCCGGTGCCCGTCGTCGGACCAGTCGAAGCTGTCGCCCCGCACCGCGTACGCCGGTTCGAGCTGGCCGGCGAGGCTGAAGGACGGGCGGATCCGGCTGCGCCCGGGCAGCAGCTCCCACTGCATCTCGGCGGCGAGGGTGAGCCGGCGGCTGCGGCGGGCGGCCCGGTAGACGTCCGTGCCCTCGTTCACGGCGACCAGCTCGTGGCCCAGCGCGGTGGCCACCCCGAGCAGCTCGCCCACGACGGCCGGATCGCCGGGCAGCGGCGACACCCGGAGCACCCCCCGCCGGTCGCCGCGCATGCTGACCGGGAGGTAGCCGGTCCGCTCGGTGACGATCGGCTCCTGGTGGTCGAAGCAGCGCCAGGCGGGGTGCCCCGGGCCCTCGATCGGTTCACCCTCGGTGAGCGGCAGCAGCGCCGAGAGGCGGTAGTCGACCTGGAAGAGTTCGACCTCCGTGATCCCGTACGACCGCAGGAGTTCCCCGGCGAGCCGGTCGACCAGCAGGTCGGCGGGCGCCTCGGTCAGGGTACGACGGGCCCGGTCTTCCGCACCGCTCATCGTCACTCCTCTGTTCGGAGGGGCCGGCGACCAGGGACGCCGGGTAGTCTCTTGCCCAACATGACCGAAGAACACGGTCCGCACGGACCAGAAGCGAGTATGGCCGCCGCCCTCGACGCGGCGGCCGGCACCCTGCTCACGGTCTTCGAGGCGGCGCGCGAGCGCACCACCAGCCGGCTCTCCGGGGCGCAACTGCGCGCCGTCATGGTGGTCGAGCAGCACGACGGGATCAACCTGCGTCGGCTGGCCACGCTGCTCGACATGCTGCTCTCCTCGGCCAGCCGGCTCTGCGACCGGCTCGTGGCGGCGGGCATGCTGGAGCGCGAGCCGGGCCGGTCCGACCGGCGGGAGATCTCCCTGCACCTCACCCAGGAGGCCGAGAAGCTCCTCGCCGAGCTGCGGGCCGACCGCCGGCAGCGGCTGGCGGCGATCCTGTCCGGGATGACCCCCGAGGGGCGGCAGGCCCTGCTCGGCGGGCTCCAGGAGTTCGACGAGGTCGCCCGGCTGCGGCACCCGCCGGAGCCGCCGACGGCGGAGTTAGCCGCCGAGGCCCGGCCGGACGAGTGGACTCCGCCGCCCGGACAGGGCTGGCCGGCGGGGGAGCACCCGGCCGGGTGGGCGACCGGGGGCGTGCCGCGCGGCCGACCGGCGACGGACTCGGCCCCGGGCGGCTGGCCCGGCGACGCCACCGCGGGCGGCGGCTGGTCGGCCGGCGACCCGCAGGTGGCCCGCACCGCCTGACCCGCACCGCCCGACGGCCGCCCGGCGCGGCGCGCCTCCTCCAGCACGGCAGGTGTTAGGAGGGGGCCCTTCCTATACAGAAAGCGTTAACAGGGGGCCCTTCCTTGCATCTCGCGGGCCCAGCGCAGGTGCTCGCACGCGCGGGGGTGGTCCGCCAGGACGGTGCCGCAGGCCGCCAGCACGGCGTCCAGGAGCGGCTCGCGGCCCTCGCCCCGGGCCGCCAGCACGCCGGCCTGCCACGTCGTGTGGTCGAGCAGGAGCTGCGGATCGCCGACCCGGATCGCGGCGGCCAGCGCGTCCACCAGGTGCCCGACGGCGGCGGCGAACTGGTCGGCCTCCGCCTCGGGCGGTGCCACCGCGCGCAGGGCGAACTGCACGACGTCGCGTCGTCGGCGCAGCACCGCGGCGTACTCGTCGCCGCCCACCGCGGGCGGCGGGCCGGTGTGCCCGGCGAAGAGGTCCGTCTCCAGCAGCCGGGCCGCGTCGCGGGCGGACGCGCCCCACGCCGCCGCCCCCACGGCGGCGGCCCACCGGCCGTCGGGGCCGAACCCCGGGCCGCCGGCGACCACCGGGACCCCGGCCGAGCGGCACGCCTCGATCGTGCGCCCGGCCCGGACCAACCGGCTCGGCTGCACGCAGCTCAGCAGCACCGCGTCCGGCCCGGTCTGGTGCAGGTAGGAGACCAGGTGGCGGGCGGGGACGCTGGCGCCGAGGAAGGTCACCCGCCAGCCCGCGGCGCGGACCACCTCGGCGACGATGCGGGCGGCCAGCGCGTGCCACTCGCCCTCCACGCAGGCCAGCACCACGTGGCCGCGCGCCGGCCGGCCGGTGGTCCGCGCGCCGACGGCGGCGACGACCAGCTCGCTGACGTGCGTGGCGGCGTGCTCCTAGGCGACGCTCCACCGCCCGGCCGACCAGCGCAGGCCGATCTCCCGCTGCGCCACGGCCACCACGTCCACCAGGACGTCCGCGACGCTGGCCCCGGCGTCGAGCAGGTCGAGGGCGAGTTCGACGGCCGCCGGGTGGTCGGCGGCGTCCAGGCAGGCGAGGTACGCCTCGACCGCCGCCGCCCCCGGCCCGGCGGTGACGGGGGACGCGGTCGTCACCGGCCGCCCGCCCGCACGGCGAGCATCGCGATGTCGTCGTGGGCCTGCCCGTCGAGCCACTCGTCGACGAGCTGGAGCACCCGGTCGACCAGGGCGGCGGGCGGCAGCCCGGCCCCCGACGCGACCGCCCGGCGCAGCCGCTCGTCGCCGAACATGTCGACCTCGCCCGCGCCGCCCCGGGCCTCGGTCACCCCGTCGGTGTAGGCGAGCAGCACCTCGCCGGGGGCGAGGCGGACCTCCGTCTCGGCGAACCGGGGGGCGGCGAGCGCCCCGATCGGCATGCCACCCACCCGGACCTGCTCGACGGTGCGGTCGGCCCGGACGACCAGCGGCGACGGGTGGCCGCCGCCCGCGACGCGGACCAGCAGGCCCCCGTCGGACCGGGGCGTGAGGGTGCCGAGCAGGACGGTGGTGAAGTGGCTGCGCCGGGCTGCGTCCGGCGCGTCGAACAGGGCCCGGTTGAGCAGCCGCATCAGCTCCAGCGGGCGCTGCTCGACCAGGCGCAGCGTCTGGAGGGACTGGCGGACGCGGCCGGTGAGCACGGCCGCCCCGACGCCCTTGCCGCAGACGTCGCCGAGGGCGAACAGCGCGCCGTCGGCGGTGGGGAAGACCTCGTAGAAGTCCCCGCCGATGCGCAGGCTGTCACCGGCCGCCCGGTAGCCGCCGGCGAGGGTGATGCCGCCGATCGTGGGCAGCTCGGGCGGCAGGAGGCTGTGCTGCAGCACCCGCGCCAGGTGGGCCTGCTCGCCGTAGAGCTCGGCGGTGGCCAGGGCGGCGCCGGCCCGCGCCGCGAACTCCCGGGCCAGCTCGATCTCCCGGGCGTCGAAGCCGGGTCGCCCGGCCCGCCGGATGAGCACCAGCGCCCCGGCGGCGCCGGCCGCGCCGAGCATCGGGCTGACCAGGACGGTGCCGGGCCGCCCGAAGCCCGCCGGCAGCACGGCACCGAGGTCGGCCAGCTCGGCGTCGAGCCAGGGGCTCGGCTCGGCGTGGTCACCGGCGAGCGCCTCGGCGAGGCCGGGCACCGCCAGGGGCAGGCCCGCCGGCGCGACCCCGGCCGTCGGGCCCCGGTCGCCCTCGGCGTACCGGAGCCAGTGCGGGGCGTCCCCGGCCGGGGGCGGCGGGCGGTGCACGACCAGCGCCGCGTCCGCGAGGTACGGCACCGGGAGGGTGGCCGCGGCCCGCAGGGTCTGCTCGCGGTGCAGGGAGAGCCCGAGCCGGCTGCCGGCCTTGGCCAGGAACGTGGTGCGCGACCGCTCGGCCAGCAGGGCGTCGGTGCGGGCGCGCTCCTCGGTGACGTCGCGCACGTACCAGGCGAACCGGCCGCCCCGCAGCGCGCGGCGGACACCGTGCAACCGCCGGCCGTGGTGCTCGGCGTCGAACGTGTCCGCGCCGGCCGCCGCCGCCCCGGCCAGCGCGGACACCGCGCACCCGGCCAGCTCGCCGCCCGGCGCGAGCTCCGGCAGCAGCTCGCCCGCCATCGCGTTGAGCAGGGTGACCACGCCGGCGTGGTCGGTGGTGACGACCGCCTCGGCGAGCCCGTCCAGCAGCTCCCGGGCCAGGCCGGAGTCGGCCGGGAGCGGGGGCTCGGCGGGGCGTCGGTGCGTCGGGCGGGACGCCTGCCCGCCGCCGCTGACCGGCCCGGCGAGACCGCCCCGTCGGATGGTCGTCACGGCCGGGCGCCGGTCGGAGGCGCTGTGTGCATGCTGGTCGTGCGCTCCTCCGCTGCCGAGAACTTGCCTTCGGGCAAGGGTACCGAGGGGCTCCGACGGTCGCCCATCGAGCGGAAGGGGAGGTCAGCCCTGTCGGGTGAGCCAGCCGACCGGTTCGGCGACGATCCGGCGGACGACCGAGCCGGCCGCGCCGACCACGGCGGCCTCGGGGCCGAGTGTCGACGGGCGTACGGTGACCGGCGCCCAGCCGGCGGTGAGCACCCGCCGGGACACCTCGGCCAGCACCGCCGGCCGCAGCCAGGGGGTGAGGAGCGCGTAGCCGCCCCCGAGGACCACGGTGTCCAGGTCCAGCAGGTTCACCACGCCCGCCACCGCGACCCCGAGGGCCTGCCCCGCCTCGGCCAGCGCTGCCAGGGCGGCGGGGTGGCCGGCGGCGGCGAGGTCGGCCAGCCGCGCGGCGGCCGTGTCCGCCGGCAGGTCCGCCCGGTCCAGCCCGGCGGCGGCGAGCACGGCCTCCTGGCCCGCGTACTGCTCCAGGCAGCCCCGGCCGCCGCAGCGGCAGGGCCGCCCCTGCGGCTGCACGGGGATGTGACCGATCTCGCCGCTCCACCCGCGTACCCCCCGGAACAGCGCGCCGTCGAGGACGATCCCGGCACCGATGCCCACCTCGCCGGAGACGTGCAGGAAGCTCGCCGGCCCGGTCGGGTCGGCGTGCAGCTCGCCCACGGCGGCCAGATTGGCCTCGTTGTCGACGACCAGCGGCGGGACCCCGGGCACCGGCCCGGCCAGCGGCGGGTGGCCGGCCAGCAGCTCGGGCACGGCCACGTCCCGCCAGCCGAGGTTCGGGGCGAGCCGGACCAGCCCGGCGTCGCCGACCAGGCCGGGCACGGCGAGGGCCACCCCGGCCAGGGTGAGGCCCTGCCCCTCGGCGTCGGCCCGCGCCTCGGCGGCCAGCGTGACGAGCCGGGCGAGGGCGTCGGCGGGGGAGACCGGGCGCAGGTCGGCGCGGCGCACCGTGTGGTGCCGGACCTCGCCGGCCAGGTCGACCACGCAGGCGGCCAGGTAGTCGACGTTGATCTCCAGTCCGAGGCCGGCGGGGCCGGACCCGGCCAGCACCAGCCCGCGCGCCGGCCGGCCGGCCCCGGCGCGCGGCGCGGGCTCCGACTCGGCGACCAGGCGGCCGGCGATGAGGTCGTCGACGACGGCCGAGACGGTGGCCCGGGTGAGGCCGGTCGAGGCGGCCACGTCGGCCCGCGACGGTGGGCGGGGCGCGGCGGCGATCCGGCCGAGCACCACGGCGAGGTTCAGCTCGCGCAGGCTGCCCTGGCGGACCGCCCCGGGGACAGGGGCGGGGCGGGTCACCCCTTGACAGTGCCACATGCCCGCCAAATAATTCAACCACTGAACAAATAGCTACCGGAGGTCTGCCATGGCACCCCGTCCCACCCCCGCCGACAAATTCTCCTTCGGCCTCTGGACGGTGGGCTGGCAGGCCCGCGACCCGTTCGGCGACGCCACCCGCGGTGAGCTGGACGCCGTCGAGGCCGTGCACAAGCTCGCCGAGCTGGGCGCGTACGGAATCACCTTCCACGACGACGACCTGATCCCGTTCGGCGCGGACTCCGCCGCCCGCGACGCCCAGATCGCCCGGTTCCGCAAGGCCCTCGACGAGACCGGTCTGGTCGTGCCGATGGTCACCACCAACCTGTTCACCCACCCGGTGTTCAAGGACGGCGGCTTCACCAGCAACGACCGCGACGTGCGGCGGTACGCGCTGCGCAAGGTGCTGCGCAACGTCGACCTCGCCGCCGAGCTGGGCGCCAAGACGTTCGTCATGTGGGGCGGCCGCGAGGGCTCCGAGTACGACCTGGCCAAGGACATCCGCGCGGCGCTGGACCGCTACCGCGAGGGCGTCGACCTGCTCTGCGAGTACGTCGTCGACCGCGGCTACGACCTGCGCTTCGCCATCGAGCCGAAGCCGAACGAGCCGCGCGGCGACATCCTGCTGCCCACCGTCGGCCACGCGCTGGCGTTCATCTCCACCCTGGCCCGCCCCGAGATGGTCGGCCTCAACCCCGAGGTCGGCCACGAGCAGATGGCCGGGCTCAACTACGCCCACGGCATCGCCCAGGCGCTGTGGCAGGGCAAGCTGTTCCACCTCGACCTCAACGGCCAGCGCGGCATCAAGTACGACCAGGACCTGGTCTTCGGCCACGGCGACCTGATGAACGCTTTCGCCCTGGTGGACCTGCTGGAGAACGGCGGCCCCGACGGCGGCCCGGCCTACGACGGCCCCCGCCACTTCGACTACAAGCCCTCGCGCACCGAGGACTTCACCGGCGTGTGGGCCTCGGCCGAGGCGAACATGCGCACCTACCTGCTGCTCAAGGAGCGGGCCGCCGCGTTCCGGGCCGACCCGGAGGTGGCCGAGGCCCTCGCCGCGAGCCGCGTCGGCGACCTGTCCATCCCGACCGTCGCCGACGGCGAGGGCTACGCCGGGCTGCTCGCCGACCGTTCCGTCTTCGAGGAGTACGACGTCGACGCCGCCGCCGCGCGGGGCTTCCACTTCGTCCGGCTCAACCAGCTGGCCGTCGAGCACCTGCTCGGCGCTCGCTGAGGCCGCCGCCATGCCCCTGGTCGCCGGGTTCGACTCGTCCACCCAGTCCTGCAAGCTGGTGATCCGCGACGCGGAGACCGGGGCGCTGGTGCGCTCCGGCCGCGCCGCCCACCCCGACGGCACCGAGGTCGATCCGGCGGCCTGGTGGGCGGCGCTGGAGGCCGCCGTGGCGCAGGCCGGCGGCCTGGCCGACGTCGCCGCCGTCTCCGTCGCCGGTCAGCAGCACGGCATGGTCTGTCTCGACGCGTCGGGCGAGGTGGTCCGCCCGGCGCTGCTGTGGAACGACACCCGCTCCGCCGGTGCCGCCGCCGACCTGATCGAGGAGGCCGGCGGCGGCGAGGCCGGCGGGCGGTTCTGGGCCGACGCCGTCGGCGTCGTCCCGGTGGCCAGCTTCACCGCCACCAAGCTGCGCTGGCTGGCCCGGCACGAGCCGGCCAACGCCGACCGGGTCGCCGCCGTCTGCCTGCCGCACGACTGGCTGACCTGGCGGCTGGCCGGCGCGCCCGGCCTGGACGCGCTGCGCACCGACCGCAGCGACGCCAGCGGCACCGGCTACTGGTCGCCGGCCACCGGCGAATACCGGTTCGACCTGCTTGAACGCGCCTTCGGTCGGCGGCTGGAGGTGCCCGTCGTGCTCGGGCCGACCCAGTCCGCCGGGGCCCTCGACCCGGCGGCACTCGCCGCCGGCGGGGGGCCCGGCGGGGCGCTGCTCGGGCCGGGGGCCGGCGACAACGCCGCCGCCGCGTTCGGCGTCGGGGCCCGCCCCGGCGACGTGGTCGTCTCCATCGGCACCTCCGGCACCGTGTTCAGCGTCGCCGACGCGCCGACGGCCGACCCGACCGGCACCGTCGCCGGGTTCGCCGACGTGACCGGCCGCTATCTCCCGCTGGTCTGCACGCTCAACGCGGCCCGGGTGCTCGACGCGGCGGCCACCATGCTCGGGGTCGACCTCGACACCCTGTCCGACCTTGCCCTGTCCGCCCCGCCCGGCGCGGACGGCCTGGTGATGGTCCCCTACCTGGAGGGGGAGCGGACCCCGAACCGGCCGTCGGCCACCGGGTCGGTGCACGGGCTCACCCTGCGCACCTCCACCCCGGCGCACCTGGCCCGTGCCGCGGTCGAGGGGATGCTCTGCGCGCTCGCCGACGGCCTCGACGCGCTGACCGCGCAGGGCTGCCGGGCCGAGCGGGTGATCCTGGTCGGCGGCGGGGCCCGGTCGGCGGCGGTGCGTCGCATCGCGCCGCAGGTCTTCGGCCGCCCGGTGGTCGTGCCGCCGCCCGGGGAGTACGTGGCCGACGGGGCCGCCCGCCAGGCAGCCTGGCTGGCCCTGGGCGGGCAGGACGCGCCCGACTGGTCGCCGGCCGGCACCCAGGAGTACGCGGCCGACGGCGTCGCGGCCGTCCGCGAGCGGTACGCGGCGGCCCGCGACCGGGTGCTCGACCGGCCCGCCTGACGGGGGCCGACCCGGCAGCGGGCATGCTGGGTCGGTGACGGGTCGGTCGGTGGTACGGCGGCGGGGCTGGGGCGGTAGCGCGGCGCACCGGTCGTACAGCGTGCTGGTGTTCGTGCTGCTCGCCTCGCTGGACAACGTGGCGATCGGCCTCGTCCCGCCGCTGTACGGCCCGATCTCCGGCTCGCTCGGCGTCTCCCAGCGCCTGCTCGGGCTGGTCACCGCCGTCAGCTTCCTGGTCAGCGCGGTCGCCGCCGTCGGTTGGGCGTACGTCGGCGACCGCACCGACCGCAAGCCGCTGCTGATGGTCGGCACCCTGGTGTGGGCGGCCGGCACCGGCGGCAGCGCGCTGGCGCAGGGCTACCCGGCGTTCCTGGCGGCCCAGCTCGTCGCGGCGGTCGGCCTCGGCGCGGTCGGTTCGGTCGGCTTCTCCGTGGTCACCGACCTCATCTCGCCGCGCCGCCGAGGGCTGGTGATGAGCTTCTGGGGGCTGTCCCAGGGCGTCGGCACCCTGGCCGGGACGCTCGTCGGCGGCCTGCTCGGTGCCGCCGACTGGCGGCGGCCGTTCTGGCTGCTCACCGTGGTCGGGCTGGCGGCCACGGCGGCGTACCTGTTCACGTACGACATCCGGCGCGGGCAGAGCGAGCCGGAGCTGGCCGGCGCGCTTGCCGGCGGCGCGGAGTACGACTACCGGATCACCCGCGCCGACCTGCCGGGCATCCTGGCCCGGCGGACGAACCGCTGGCTGGTCCTGCAGGGGCTGACCGCCCAGGCGGCCTTCGGGTCGCTGGTCTGGCTACCGGTGCTGTTCGCCCAGCGGGCGCAGGCCCAGGGCTACTCGGCGGCGACGGCCGTCGTCGTCGGCAGCGTCTTCGCCACCCTGTTCCAGCTCGGCGGGGTGCTCTCCATCGTCGGCGGGCTGGTGGGTGACGCCGTGCAGCGGCGTACGCCCCGGGGCCGGGCGCTGGTCGCGGCGGTGGGCATCCTCGCGGCCCTGCCGTTCTACCTGGTCCTGTTCTTCGTGCCGTTGCGCATCGACGTGCCCGACGGCGGCTCCACCGGCGCGGTGGTCGGCGCGGTGCTGGCCAGCGTCGTGACCGAGCCGACGGTCGGGCTGAGCCTGCTCACCGCCGTCTTCGCGCTGGCGCTGACGTCGGCGAATTCGCCGAACTGGTTCGCCCTCATCGCCGACGTCAACCCGCCCGAGCACCGGGGCACCGTCTACAGCCTCGGCAACCTGGTCAACGGGGTCGGCCGGGCGGCCGGCAACGGGCTGGTCGGGGTGGCCTTCCACGCGCTGCGGGCGGCGTTCCCGCCGCCGCTGAACTACGCCGTCGGGCTGGCCGTGTTCCAGCTCTTCTTCGTGCCGACGGGCGTCATGTACTGGCTGGCCTCCCGCACCTCGCCCCGCGACATCGACGCCGTGCGGACCCTGCTGCACGAGCGCGCCGAACGCCTGTAGGACGCGGTCGCGGCGGGCTTCCGGCGTGTGCGCCTTCACTCACGGCGGGCTCCCGGCCAGGGATCCTCCGCCGCATAGGGAGCTGATGTCATAGATGACTCAGGGGCCCGTGCAGCCCCGGCTGCGCCCATCCGTTGCTTCTGCCCCGCTCGTCCCGCCTGCCGCGCGTCCCCGTTCCGCCCCGCCTCACCGGTCGGCGGGGCGGGGCGGAACGGGGGTGAGTCATCTACGACATCAGCTCCCTACGCGGCGACAGAGCCCCCAGCACCCGCCGGATCGCCCTGCGACGCCAGCGGAGCACCCGGTGCGCGGCAGGCCAGGCCGGGCGCGGCCAAGGCGCGCAGCCGGGTGGGGTGGCGGGGATCAGGCGGGGCGGAACCAGACGGTGACGTCCTGGCCGACGGTGCCGTCGTCGGGCAGCGGGGCGCTGGCGTGCAGCACCTGCGCCCCGGCCGGCACCGGCACCGGCGTCGCGCCGAAGTTCGTCAGCACGGTGACGTCGCCGTTGCGGAAGCTCACCACCTCGTCGCCCGAGGCCAGCCAGTAGAGGCTGCCCCGGCCGAGCCCGTGCTCGCGGCGCAGCCGCAGCGCGGTGCGGTACAGCTCGTACGTCGAGCCGGGCACGTCGCGCTGCCGGTCGAGCGCGTACTCGGCCCACGACGGCGGCTGGGGCAGCCAACTCGCGTCGGTCGGCCCGAAGCCGTACGACGGGGCGTCGGCCTCCCACGGGATCGGCACCCGGCAGCCGTCCCGGCCGCGCTCGGTGTGCCCGCTGCGCTCCCAGGTCGGGTCCTGCCGCACCTCGTCGGGGAGCGTCATGTGCTCCGGCAGGCCCAGCTCCTCGCCCTGGTAGAGATAGGCCGAGCCGGGCAGGGCCAGCATCAGCAGGGTGGCCGCCCGGGCCCGGCGCAGGCCCAGCGCGGCGTCCGGCTGCGGGTCGCCGATGCCGATGCCGTTCGGGCGGGGGGTGCCGACGGGCAGGCCGAGGCGGGAGGCGTGCCGGACCACGTCGTGGTTGGACAGCACCCACGTGGTGGGCGCGCCGACGGTGTCGGTGGCCTCCAGCGAGCGGGTGATCACCGCGTACTGGGCGGGTGCGGTCCAGGACGCGGTGAGGTACTCGAAGTTGAACGCCTGGTGCATCTCGTCGGGCCGCACGTAGCGGGCCAGCCGCTCGGCCGGCTCCACCCACGCCTCGGCGACCAGGATCCGCTGGCCGTCGTACGAGTCGAGCAGGCGACGCCAGTCCCGGTAGACCTCGTGGACGCCGTCCTGGTCCCACATCGGCGGGCGGGGCTTGTCGACCTCGCTGCCGGAGAGGATCTCCTGCGGCTCCTGCCAGTTCGCCAGGTCGGCCTGCTTGATCAGGCCGTGCGCCACGTCCACCCGGAAGCCGTCGACGCCCCGGTCGAGCCAGAACCGCAGCACGTCGAGGAACTCGGCGCGGACCTCCGGGTTGTCCCAGTTCAGGTCGGGCTGCCCGGGGTCGAACAGGTGCAGGTACCACTGGCCGGGCCGGCCGTCGGGCTCGGTGACCCGGGTCCACGCGGGGCCGCCGAAGACGCTGGTCCAGTCGTTGGGCGGCTGGTCGCCGTCGGGCCCGAGGCCGTCGCGGAAGACGTACCGGGCGCGCTCGGGGCTGCCCGGGGCGGCGGCGAGGGCCGCGGTGAACCAGCGGTGCGCCGACGACGTGTGGTTGGGCACGAGGTCGACGATGACCCGCAGCCGGCGGGCGTGCGCCTCGGCGATCAGCCGGTCGGCGTCGGCGAGCCGCCCGAACAGCGGGTCCACGTCGCGGTAGTCGGCCACGTCGTACCCGGCGTCGGCCTGTGGCGACGGGTAGAACGGCGACAGCCAGACCGCGTCCACGCCCAGCTCGACGAAGTGGTCGAGGCGGGCGGTGATGCCCGGCAGGTCGCCGATGCCGTCACCGTTCGCGTCGGCGAACGAGCGCGGGTAGATCTGGTAGATCACTGCCTCGGTCCACCAGTCGGTGGTGGGGCCGGTGGACTGCTGCTGTGGGGTCGCGTCGGTGTTCAGGGCCTTCTCCCGTGTGTCGAAGCCGTCCCGGTCATGGTTCCCCGGTGGCACGCGGACGAACCCGTCCAGTCTGCCCGGTGCCGGGCGGACGGCCCGCGTTCAGTCCGCCCGGGGCGGGGCGGTCGAGTCGCGTACCACGAGGCGGGTGGGCAGGATCAGCGGCGCGGCGGACGGCCCGGCCGGGCCGACCCCGCGCGGGCCGGGCACGAGCGGCCCGGGCACGAGCGGCCCGGCCGGCGGCGGGAGGTCCCGGCCGCCCAGCGGGTCGAGCAGGATGCGGGCCGCGAGCCGGCCCTGCTCCGCCGCCGGCTGGGCGATCGTGCTCAGCCCGAGCACCCCGGACAGGTCGTGGTCGTCGATGCCGATGACGCTGACGTCCTGCGGGACCCGCAGGCCCGCGTCGCGCAGCGCGCTCATCGCGCCCATGGCCATCTCGTCGCAGGCGGCGAAGATGGCGGTCGGTGGCTCGCCCCGGGCGAGCAGCTCGATGGTGGCCTGCTCGCCGCCGTCGATGGTGAACTGCGACTCGACGTCCAGGCACGGGTCGGGCTCGATGCCGGCGGAGCGCAGCGCCTCCTGGTAGCCCCGGCGCCGGTCCAGGTGGGTGGTGAAGGCCAGCTCGTCGTCCGGGTCGCCGGAGATGTGCGCGATCCGGCGGTGGCCCAGGTCGAGCAGGTGTCGGGTGGCGGTCCGCGCGGCGGCCACGTCGTCGATGCGTACGCAGGGCCAGCCGGGCACCCCGCTGCCGGAGCTGATGGTCACGCCGGGCAGGTCCAACACGGTGAGCGCGGCCAGCTCGGCCCGGCGCAGCGGGGTGGCGACCAGCATCACGGCGTCCACCCGCTTGTGCAGGTTGGCGGTGCCCAGCACCCGCTGGCGGGTGCGTTCCCGTCCGCCGAGGTTGTAGAGCAGCAGGTCGTAGCCGGACTCGTGCAGGGTCTCCTCGACGGCCTCGACCACGGTGCCGAAGAACCAGCGGGTGATCCGGGGGACGATCACGGCCACGGTGGCGGTCCGCCCGCCGGCCAGCCGCGACGCGCTCGGCGAGACCGCGTACTGGAGCTGCTCGGCGGCGGCGAGGACCCGGCGGCGGGTGGCCGCGGAGACCGTCGGCAGGCCGCGCAGGGCCCGCGAGACGGTGGCGGTGGAGACCCCGGCCAGGCGGGCGACATCATCGATCTTGGTCATGGATTCCCGCTCCGGCCCGGACCGCCGCCGCCCGGGAACGCGGGCGGCGGCGGTCGCGAGTCAGCCCTTGACGCTGCCGGCGAGCAGGCCGCGCACGAAGTATCGCTGGAGCGACAGGAACACGATCAGCGGTACGACGATCGAGACGAACGCGCCCGAGGTCAGCCGCTGCCACTCGTTGCCCCGGCTGCCGGCCATCTCGGCCAGCCGCACGGTCAGCGGGGCGGTCTCGCTGCTGCCCCCGGCGAAGATCAACGCGACCAGCAGGTCGTTCCAGACCCAGAGGAACTGGAAGATGCCGAAGGCCGCCAGGGCCGGGGTGATCAGCGGCAGGACGATGGTGCGGAAGATCTTGGGGTGGGTTGCCCCGTCGACCCGGGCCGCCTCCATCAGGTCCTTGGGGAGCTGCGCGATGAAGTTGTGCAGCAGGAAGACGGCGAACGGCAGCGCGAAGCAGGTGTGCGCGAACCACACCTGCGCGAACTTCTGCTCGTCGACCAGGTCCCAGGCGGGCATGAGGGTCACCCCGCCGAGGGTCACGCCGGTGGAGAAGAACTTCAGCAGCGGCACCAGCGCCATCTGGAGCGGGACGATCTGCAACGCGAAGATCGCGATGTACGCCCAGTCCCGGCCCCGGAAGTTGATCCACGCCAGCGCGTACGCCGCCAGCGACGCGAACGCGATCGGGAACAGCACCGACGGGATGGTGATCGCCAGCGAGTTGATGAAGTAGTTGGCCAACTGCCCCGACGACGAGGAGCGCCCGAACAGCACCTCCTGGTAGTTCTCCAGGGTGAACTGCGGGTTGGTGAAGAACGTCCACCAGCCCGTGGTCTTGATCTCGTTCTCCGGCCGGAACGAGGAGACGAACAGGCCGAAGGTGGGGATCGTCCAGAACACCGCGATGACGATCGAGATCAGCGTCGCCGTGCGGCTGTTGAGCCGCTTGCGGACCCGGCCGGCGGTGGTGGTGGTCTTTCCGGTGGCCTGTGCCCCGGCGGGGAGCGTGGGCGTCGTGGTGGTCATCTCAGCCCTCCCGCTGCTGACGCAGGTTGCGGATCTGGTAGATCACGAGCGGGATCACCAGGACGAAGAGGAAGACCGCCAGCGCCGAGCCCTGCCCGTTCTGGCCGTACCGGAACGCCTGGTTGTACATCTCGTTCGCGATGACGCTGGTGTCGTAGTTGCCGTTGGTCGCGGTCCGGACGATGTCGAAGACCTTCAGCGTGGCGATCGACAGCGTCACGACCACGACGATCAGCGCCGGGCGGATGCTCGGCATGGTGATCTGCCAGAACATCTGCCACGGGGTGACCCCGTCGAGCCGGGCGGCCTCGACGATGTCGGCCGGGATGGCCTTGATCGCCGCGGAGAGCACCACCATGGCGAAGCCGGCCTGGATCCAGACCATGATCACGATCAGCAGCAGGGTGTTCAGCGGCGATTCCAGCAGCCACTGCTTGGGCTCACCGCCGAGGCTCACCACGATCTGGTTGAGCAGGCCGATCTGGTCCTGCCCCTCGCCGCGGTAGGCGTAGACGAACTTCCAGATGATCGCCGCGCCGACGAACGAGATCGCCATCGGCATGAAGATCAGGGACTTGGCCACCGACTCGAACCGGGCCTTGTCCACCATGACCGCGTAGAGCAGCCCGAAAGCGGTGGCCACCAGCGGCACCAGCAGCACCCACACGAGCGTGTTGATCAGCACCCGGATGATCGAGCTGTCGGAGAACATCCAGGCGTAGTTGTCGAGTCCCACCCAGTTGCGGCTGCCGCCGTCCATGAACGACAGCAACGTGGTGCGGATGGCCGGGACGACCAGGCCGATCATGAGCAGCAGCACCGCTGGCAGCAGGAAGAAGAACGCGAACATGCCCTCGCGCGGCTTGCGGCGCCGGGGCAGTGGAGCCCCGTTCGCCGCGGCGGCGATCAGCTGTGCCTCGTGGCGTCGGGCGAAGTAGGACGGCACGGCGTCGAGGAGCAGCAGCAGGCCCCCGACGACCACGGCGAACGCGATCAGCCCGTACAACAACATGAGGAGCTTCGGCTGCACGTCGGCGAAGTCGAACTCCATCAACCCTCCTTCGGGGTTTCGGCTCGGCCGGTGGGCCGGCCCGTGTCGACGGACCGGCCCACCGCCTCAGATCACTTCGGCCAGCTGCTCTCGATGCCCTGGAGCACGGTCGCGGTGTCCTTGCCGTTGATCCAGTCGATCATGCCCTTCCAGAACGTCCCCGTGCCGACGGCGGCCGGCATCAGGTCCGAACCGTCGAACCGGAAGACGCTCTTCTGGTCCTGCAGGATCTGCACGGAGAGCTTGTCCACCGGGTTCGGCACGTTGGCCAGGTCGAGCTGCTTGTTGGCCGACACCCAGTCGCCGATCTTGGCGCGGCTGTTGGCGTACTCACCGGAGGCCAGGTACGTCTGCACGGCCTGGACCTCGGGACGGTCGGCGAAGGCCGCGACGAACTCGCCGCCGCCCAGCACCGGCTTGCCCTTGGCCGGGTCGATGGCCGGGAAGTAGAACGCGAAGACGTCGCCGTCCTCGGCCACCTTGGTGCCCTGCGGCCACTGGTTGGCGTAGAAGGACGCCTGCCGGTGCAGGGCGCACTTGCCGGTGGTGATCGGCGTGCCCGCCTCCTGGAAGGAGGTGGTGGAGATGCTCTTCACGCCGCCGAAGCCGCCGTTGACGTACTTCTCGTTCTTGAGGATGGCGCCGGCCTTGTCCACGGCCTCGGCGACCTTCGGGTCGTTGAACGGGATGCCGTGGGTGGTCCACTGGTCGTAGACCTCGGGGGTCTGCGTCCGCAGCATCATGTCCTCGACCCAGTCGGTGGCCGGCCAGCCGGTCGCGTCCTGCGACTCGATGCCCGCGCACCACGGCTTGGTGCCGCTCGCCGCGATCTTGTCGCTCAGGGCGATCAGCTCGTCCCAGGTGGTGGGGACGGTCCAGCCCTTCTCCTTGAAGGTCTTCGGCGAGTACCACACGAAGGACTTCACGTTGGAGCCGAGCGGGGCGCCGTAGAACTGGCCGTTGACGGTGCCGTACTTCAGCCAGTCGGCCGAGTAGTTCTGCTCGGCCATCGCCTTGGTGTCGGCGCTGGCCGCCTTGAGCTTGCCGGCGTCGGCGAACCGCTTGACCAGACCCGGCTGCGGGATGAAGGCGAGGTCGGGCGCGTTGCCGCCGTCGACCCGGACACCGAGCTGGGCCTCGAACTCACCGCTGCCCTCGTGGTCGATCTCGATGCCGGTGCAGTCCTCGAACTGCTTCCAGGACTCGTCGAGGCGGTCGGCCTCGATGTCCCGGATCGACGAGTAGATCGTGACCTTCTTGCCGTCGTTGCCCTGGTACTTCTCGTAAGCCGCACACTCCGCGGAGTCCGCCTTGTCGCTGCTCTTGTCGTCGCCGGTGCCACAGGCAGTGACGCTGAGCGCCAGCCCCAGTACGCCGGCGACCGCGAGAGCCTGGCGTGGTCTGGCAAAGACCGCCATGCCGTTCTCCTTCCTTGCCGGCGCGGTCGCGTTCAACCGGCGCCGGTCCGATGGGCGTCACCACATGTAAGCGCTTGCATTGGAGCGCGTCCACCCCCCATCGGACACGGACGAGTAACAATCCCGAAACCAGCTCACCCCTAGTGGACACGCTCCCACCGATAGGGGGGTTCCACCCTCCGTGACCCCTTTCGGTCGATGCAGGAATCTGTCACGCTGAAGGCAATCGATTGAAGTTTATCGACATCGGAGGTGCTGGATGCGTAAGCGGTGGTACAGCCTCGCGGCGGTCGGCGCACTGATCGCGGCGACCCTGGTGCCGGCGACCCCGGCCCTGGCCGCCCCGACCTTCAAGGTCCCCTTCCCCTGCGGCCAGTCCTGGTCCGGCCAGACCCGCTCCGACCACAGCCCGGCGTACGCCGTCGACTTCAACCGCACCGACGACCAGGGCGACCCCGTGGTGGCCAGCGCCCCCGGCACCGTCGACCGGGTGACCGACCTGGGCGGCACCAGCTACGGCAAGTACGTCCGCATCGACCACGGCGGCGGCTACACGACCTACTACGCCCACCTCAACGGCTTCAACGTCTCCGTCGGCCAGAGCGTCGGCTACGGCAAGGTCATCGGCTGGGTCGGCAGCACCGGCGGCTCCACCGGCCCGCACCTGCACTACGAGCAGCGGCTCAACGGCAACGACATCCAGGTCCGGTTCAACGGCAACCTGGCGCTGTACTGGGGCACCAAGACGTACACCAGCGACAACAACTGCTCGTCGAGCACCGGCTCCGGCACGGTCGACACCAGCGGCACCCCGCTGACCGTCCGCTCCGGCCCGGGCACCGGGTACTCCTCGGTCGGCACGGTCGCGGACGGGACGAAGGTGACGATCCACTGCCAGACCAGCGGCACCACGGTCACCGGCACGTACGGCACCAGCTCGATCTGGGACCGGATCGGCAGCGGCCGGTACATCGCCGACGCGTACGTCTACACCGGCTACGACGGCTACATCCCGAACGTCCCGCGCTGCTGACCGCCACGCGTGTTAGGAGGGGTCCCCTGTGCAACAGAAAGCGTTAACAGGGGGCCCTTCCTTGCAGCTCAGTTGAGCTGCCAGATGGCGAAGTTGAGGGCGGCGGCGAAGGTGACCCACGCCCAGTACGGCAGCAGCAGCGCCGCCGCCAGCCGGGAGACCCGCGCGAACAGCACCACGGTCACCCCGATGGCCAGCCACATCAGCACGATCTCGGCGAACGCCAGGCCGTACCGGCCGGCGCCGAAGAACAGCGGGGTCCAGATCGCGTTCAGCACGAGCTGGGCCGTCCAGGCGTACAGCGCCGGGCCGAAGCCGACCCGCCGCCACACCAGCCACCCGGCGACAGCGATCAGCGCGTAGAGGAACGTCCAGACCGGGCCGAAGACCCAGGACGGGGGAGCCCAGTCCGGCTGGTTCAGGCTCGCGTACTCCTCGGAGGTGCCCCGCACGCCGAGCCCGCCGATCGCGGCGGCGACCGTCACGGCCGCGCCGAAGCCGAGGAGCGCCCACCACTTCCGGCCCCCGGTCGTGCGCCGGATGCTGTCCGAAACTGTCATGTGCAGCAGGTGCCCGGCGGCCGGCGCCGGCAAACCCCGGACGGCATGGCGCCGGGGTCGTCCTGCCCGGTGGCCCCTGTCTGGGAGGACGAGGCTCCGGTCACGACGACCCCGGCGGGTCGGTGGTGGATACGACGAAGTCGGGGATCAAGTGTTGAAGATGCTGACCCCGCCCGGGCCGACCAACAGCCCGACGACGATGAGGACGATGCCCCACAGGATCTGCCGGCGGAACAGCGCGAGGATGCCGGCGACCACGAGTACGACTGCGAGAATCCAGAGAATCAGCTCCATGGCTGCTGAATACCCGAGTGACCGATCCGGGAAACCTCCCCGGCGTCCAGATGATCTCCCAGGTGGAAGATGCTGTACGCCTGCTTGATCACCGGGTGTGCCACGTTGCGCACCCGCACCCCGCCCGGGGTGGTGCCCCGCTCGCTGCCGGCGTGCGCGTGCCCGTGCAGGGCCAGCGCGGTCGGCGCCGAGTCGATGGCCTGCCCGAGCTGGTACGACCCGAGGAACGGGTAGATCTCCAGCGGCTCGCCGGCCAGCGTGTCCGGCACGGGGGAGTAGTGGGTCAGCGCCACCAGCAGGTCGCAGTCCAGCCCCCGCAGGGCCGCGCCCAGCGCCTCCGCGCTCTCGTTCGTGGTGCGGACGAACGCCTTCATCTCCGGCTCGCCGAAGTCGCTGGCGCACCGGCCGGCGAAGCCGCCGCCGAAGCCCTTCACCCCGGCCACGCCGAGCCGCCCGGCGGGGAACTCCAGCACGATCCCCTCGCCCTCCAGCACCCGGATGCCGGCCTCCTCCAGCACCTTGACCACCTGCGGCACCTGGTCGCACTGGTGGTCGTGGTTGCCGAGCACCGTCACCACCGGCACGCCCAGCCCGCCGAACTCCCGGGCCACGCAGCGCGCCTCGGCCTCGGTGCCGTGCCGGGTCAGGTCGCCGGCGAGCAGCAGCACGTCGGCGCAGTCGGGCAGCTCGTCCAGGGCGGGCCGGAACCGGCCCACCACGTCCTCGTCCAGGTGCACGTCGCCCACGGCGGCGATCCGGATCACCTTCCGACCTCCCTCACGGCAGCTGTTCGACCTGCGTGGGCGCCTGCGTGCGGATCACCCCGATGTCGCTGGTGACCGGCACGTCGGGGAAGCGCTCGGCGACCCGGCGCAGGATCTCCTCGCGCCGGTGCGGGCTCTCCACCTCGCCGTAGAGGACCAGGCCGCGCTCCCGGCGGACCACGGTGATCCCCTGCTCGGCGACGGCCGGGTCCTCGGCCAGCAGCCGGTGGATCTCGGCCTCCACGTACTCGTCGGGCGGGCCGGCGGTGACGGCGGGCGTCCCGGCGGCGCTGTCACGGTGCTCGCTCACGCGGTCTCCTTCTCCTCGGTGGCGTCGGCGTACGGCACCACGTCCAACCGGTCGAGCAGCACCAGGAACGCCTCGGCGTACGGCGAGTGCTGCGTCTCCTTGCGTACCCGTTCCCAGTCGATCTGTTCGCGCAGCGACCGGGCCAGCGGCAGCGCCCGGGCGAAGTCGCAGTAGTGCTGGGAGAAGCTGAGCAGCTTGTGCACCATGAGCAGGGACGCGGACAGCACGGGCATGTGGATCGCGTCGACCGGGCGGTCGATCGTGTCGGCGAACGTCTCCTCGGTGACCGGGGTCTCGATCGGGCGGTGGATCAGGTCCACCATCCGGCCGTCGTCGTAGACCTTCACCAGCCAGTCCTCGGGCGGGCGCTCGGCGTCGAAGCCCGCCTCGACCAGCGCCTCCAGGGCCCGGTCCACGTCCTCGCCCCGGATCAGGAAGTCGACGTCGTGCTCGCTGGAGTGCCCGCCGTGGGCGTACACCGCGAAGCTGCCGCCGAGGGCGAACGGGATCTCGGACTGTTTGAGCACGGCGGCGACCTTCTTCAGCGTGTGCACCAGGGTCTCGTCCCCGCGCTCGGCCATGTGGCTCTCCCGTCGGTCGTGTCGTGGACAGGCGGATTCGATTTGCGTACCCGGCATTTCGTTCGCCCACACCTGAGCCTCGCCGCGCGGGGCGCGAACCGGCTGCAAAGGGACGAAACGCCGGAGGTGAGCGCGGGTCCGATAGTCTGGTGAAGGTGGCCAGATCACTGCGGGACCGGCGGGGCGGGGCCCGACTGCGCGCCGTCGCCCTGATCGGCATCGACGGGTCGGGCAAGACCACCCAGGCCCACCACCTCGCCGAGGCGCTGACCGCCGCCGGCCGCCCCGCCACCTACCACCGCAACGCCGGCGGCCGCCGCTGGCTCGGTCGCCTCGCCCAGCGGCTCGGCCGCCCCGACGCCGAGCGGCTGGTCGGCCGGCGCGGCCTGCTCGCTGTCGAGTCCGTGCTGCGCTGGCTGGCGATCGCGGCGGCGCTGCTGAGCTGCCTCGTCACCGGCCGGACGGCCGTCATGGACCGCTACTCCGCCTGCCAGTACGCCAGCATCCGCGCGCACGGCGGGCAGCGCTGGGAGCGGCTGGCCCGCGCCGGATACCGCCTCTTCCCGCCGCCGCAGGTCACCTTCCTGCTCGCGGTCGACCCGGCCGAGGCGTACCAGCGGATCGAGCGGCGCGGCACCGACCACGAGACGATGGGCTGGCTGACCGCCGCCGACACGGCGTACCGCACGCTGCCCGAGTTCCCCAGCTTCGTGGTCGTCGACGCCGGCCGCCCGCCCGAGGAGGTGTCCCGGCAGATCCGGGCCCACCTGGCCGCCTGGCTGCCGGCCCAGGGTGCCGCGCCCGCCGAGGCCGCCGCCCCGGCCGCTCCGCCGCCGGCCGAGCCCGCTCCGGCCGCACCGACCGGCACGCCCGGCCCGGTGGCGCGCCCCGTCGACGACGCCGGCCGGGGGCCGGGGCTGCTCGTGGCGGGTCAGGCCTGACCGTAGGCCGGCCGGCCCACCCCGGGTGCCCCACCGAAGGGTGCCGCCGCCCGGACGGTGGGTCGCCGCGCCCGTCCAGCACGGGGCGGGGCCCCTCCGGGGGAGGTGTCGGGCGCTGCGTGGATGACAGTCTTTCCGCAACACTCGTGAACGTCCGGAGTACTTTTTTCCCGATACGTGGAGACATGGTTGACGCTCGCGCCCGGTGAAAGTAAGTTTCATCCGTGGCGAAGAGTCCGAAGATTTCTGCGAGTCACGAGCCGGGTGGGTTGATCGTCCACATCAGCGGCCTGCTCCCCTCGCTGTCGCCCGCCGAGCAGCGGGTGGCCCGACTGGTGGTCTCCGACCCGGCGGACGCCGCCCGGCGCACCATCACCGACCTCGCCACCGCCGCCGAGACATCCGAGGCGACCGTCATCCGGTTCTGCCGCTCGGTCGGCATGGACGGCTACCCGCAGCTGCGCATCCGGCTCGCCGCCGAGGCCGCCCGCCGGGTCGAGCCGCCGGACGCCCGGGTCGTCGGCGGCGACATCCCGCCCGGCGCCGACCTGGCCCAGATCATCGCCACCATCGCGTTCAACGACGCCCGGGCCGTGGAGGAGACGGCCGAGCAGCTCGACCCGGCCGTCTGCGAGCAGGTCGTCGAGGCGATCGTCGGCGCGGGGCGGATCGAGGTCTACGGCGCGGGCGCCAGCGGCTTCGTCGCCTCGGACTTCCAGCAGAAGCTGCACCGCATCGGCCGCATGGCGTTCTACTTCCCCGACGTGCACACCGCCCTCACCTCGGCCGCGCTGCTCGCCAAGGGCGACGTGGCCGTGGGCATCTCGCACAGCGGCACCACCGCCGACGTGATCGAGGTGCTGGAGCAGGCCCGCGCCCGGGGGGCCAGCACGGTGGCGCTGACCAACTTCCCCCGCTCGCCGATCACCGACGTCGCCGACTTCGTGCTCACCACGGCGGCCCGCGAGACGACGTACCGCTCGGGCGCGATGGCCAGCCGGCTGGCCCAGCTCACCGTGGTCGACTGCCTCTTCGTCGGGGTGGCCGCCCGCAACCGCGCGCGGGCCCGCCGGGCGTTGGAGGTCACCGCCGACGCGGTGCGGACCCGACGGGTCGGCCCCGGCCGGAGGCGGGGATGACGGCCGGGCGCGTCGAGCCCGGGGAGGTCACGGCGGTCCCCGCCCGTCCGGTGGTCCGGGTGGGCGCGCCCACCGAGCGGCGCAACCCGCGCAGCGTCGACCTCGACCTGATGTCCACCCGGGACGTGCTCACCGTGATCAACGAGGCCGACCGGCGGGTGCCGGCCGCCGTCGCCGCGGTCCTCGACGAGATCGCCGCCACCGTCGACCTCGCGGTCGCCGCGCTGCGCGGCGGGCACCGGGTGCACTACTTCGGCGCCGGGACCTCCGGCCGCCTCGGGGTGCTGGACGCTGCCGAGCTGGCACCCACCTTCAACTCGCCCCGGCACTGGTTCTGCGCCCACCTCGCGGGCGGCCCGGACGCGATGTGGCGGGCCGTCGAGGACGCCGAGGACGACCACCGGGGCGGGGCGGCCGAGGCGGCCGACTGCGTCGGCGCGGGCGACCTCGTCGTCGGGCTGGCCGCCAGCGGACGCACCCCGTACGTTCTCGGGGCGCTCGCCGCGTCCCGGGCCCAGGGGGCCTCGACGGTGCTGCTCTGCGCCAACCCGGAGGCCGAGGCCGCCGGGTCGGTCGACGTCTTCATCGGGGTCGACACCGGCCCCGAGGTGGTGACCGGCTCGACCCGGATGAAGGCGGGCACGGCGCAGAAGCTGGTGCTCAACACGTTCTCCACGGCCGTCATGGTGCGGCTGGGGCGGGTCTACTCGAACCTCATGATCGACATGGTGGCCACCAACGCCAAGCTGCGCGGCCGGATGATCTCGATCCTGATGGAGGCCACCGGCTGCGCCGAGGAGGTCTGCCGGCGGGCCCTGCACGAGGCCGACGGTGACCTCAAGACCGCCCTGGTGTCGCTCGTCTCCGGCGCCGAGGTCCCCGCCGCCCGGGCCGCCCTGGCCCGCGCTGCCGACCAGGTCAGGGGCGCGCTCGACCTGCTCGCCTCCTGAGCGTCTGCGGCCCCTGCCGGGTGCGGGCCGTGACGGTGGTCACCAAGCGCCGACGGTGGGACTTACCACACGGCACGGATTGTTCAACCGGGGCGAGGGTATTCCGTATCCGTGAATGAACCGACCGGTCCGCCGCCGCGTATCAGCCGGTGACCAGGATCGCAGTACGGCGGTGACGCGGGTCGCTGTGCGCCCCGGGGTGGCGATGGTGCCATGCCAGAGGCGGACGCGTTCCGTCGATCCGCCGACCCGTCGGTGGCGCCAACGGCGAGCCACTTTTCGGGGTGCTGACAGCAAACATGGACCGGGCTCTCAGCTACTACTCAGGCATTCGTGACACTTTCGACTCACGACATGGAATCCCCGACGCGTCTCAACTGTTGTGCAGGTGTCAGGTCAGCACCGGAGGGCACAGCGGAAGTTACGGGGGAGGGCTGATGGACGTGGGGATGGCAAGGAACCGGGCAACCGGCGCGAGCGAGGGGACCGTGGGCAACGTGGACAAGAACATCGGCATGCGAACCGACGAGGTGGCCGAGGAGCGCGACCTGGTCGGAGTCTACCTTCACGAGATCTCCCGGACGCCACTGCTGGACGCCGCCACCGAGGTCGACCTCTCCAAGTCGATCGAGGCCGGGCTGTACGCCGAGCACCTGCTCGAGACGGACAGCGTTCCCGCCGGTGTCGCCCGGGACGACCTGGAGCGGGTGGTCGCCGAGGGGGAGCGGGCGAAGGACCTCTTCATCCGCGCCAACCTGCGGCTGGTCGTCTCCATCGCCCGGCGCTACGTGCGCTCGGGCATGCCCATGCTCGACCTGATCCAGGAGGGCAACACCGGCCTGGTCCGGGCGGTCGAGAAGTTCGACTACGAGCGCGGGTTCAAGTTCTCCACCTACGCGACCTGGTGGATCCGCCAGGCGATCAGCCGGGCGATCGCCCAGCAGGAGCGCACCGTGCGGCTGCCGGTGCACCTGGTCGAGGACGTCAACCGGATGCGCAACGTCGCCCGGCAGCTCACCCGCGAGCTGGGCAGCGACCCGGAGCCGGAGCAGATCGCGGCGGCCCTCGGCGTCACCGTCGAGCGGGTCAGGGAGCTGGTGCGCTGGTCGCAGGACACGGTGTCGCTCGACACGCCGGTCGGCGACGACGGCGACACCAACCTCGGCGACCTGGTCGCCGACAGCGACGCCCCGTCGCCGGAGGAGATCGTCCTCACCGGCCTGGAGCGGCAGCGCATCGAGGGCCTGCTCAATCACCTCGACGACCGGTCGGCCGGCATCATGCGGGCCCGCTACGGCCTGGAGGACGGACGGGAGCACTCGCTGACCGAGGTCGCGTCGCGGTTCTCGCTGTCGCGGGAGCGGATCCGGCAGCTGGAGATCCAGGCGCTGGGCCGGCTGCGCGAGCTGGCCCGGGCGGAGGGGCTGCAGGCCGCCTGAGCTGGTAGTAATGACGGCGAACGGCCGGCGTCCGATAGGGGGACGCCGGCCGTTCGCCGTCGCGCGGGAGCCGGTCAGCGGACCCGGCCGTACCCGTAGGGCGGCATCAGGGCGAGGGCCCGCTTCTCCACGTTGCGGCCGAAGGTCGGCGCGTGGATCACCTGGCCGTCGCCGACGTAGATGGCCACGTGGCCCAGGCTGTTGTAGAAGACGAGGTCGCCCGGGCGCAGCTCGCTGCGGCTGATGTGGCTGACCACCCCCCACTGCATCCGCGTGTTGTGCGGCAGGGACTTGCCGGCCGCCCGCCAGGCCGCGGAGGTGAGGCCGGAGCAGTCGTACCCGTTCGGGCCGTCGGCGGCCCAGACGTAGGGCTTGCCGAGCGCCCCGTACGCGTACCGCACGGCCGCGCCGGCCCGGCCCGAGACGGCCGGGGCCTTCTCGCCGGAGCCGGACTTCCCGCCCGAACGCGCCTTCGGCGGGGTGGGCTCGGTGGCCCGCCCGTACGCCTGCCGGCGCATCTCGTACAGCTCGGCCAGGTCCTTCTCGATCCGCTTGCGGCTGGCGGTGAGCTGCTTCGCCTGCGCGGCCTGCTTCGCCAGCGTGGCGTCCAGCCGCCCCTTCTGGTCAAGCAGCCGGCGCTGGTTCTCGGTGTAGCCGGCGATCCGCTGCTGGCGCTGCCGGCTGAGCTGGTCGAGGGTGTCGAGGCGGTCCAGCAGGGTGCTCGGCCCGCCCGGGCTCAGCAGCGCGTTGGCGGCGTCCAGCCGGCCCGACTTGTACGCGGTGACGGCGATCGTGCCGACATCCGCCCGGCTCTGCGCGGTCTGCTCCTCCAACGGCCCGATCCGGGCCGCGAGCTTCGCCGCGGTGGCCTTGTTCGCCTTGATGTCCTCGTTGAGCTTGTTGTAGGACTCGACGACCCGTTCCAGCTCGGTCGAGGACTTCTCGATCCGCCGCGTCAGCTCGGCGGGGGTCGGCTCTGCCCGAGCCACCGACGCCGGGGCGATCAGCGTGGCCACGAGGCCGGCCGTCACCAGTGCGCGCAGCGAATTTCTGAGGGACGACAAGAGCGGAGGGCTCCTCTCCCACCAGCCGGCACGACGTCGTGGACGCCGCGTCGGCACCGGCCCGGGGCTGTCCTGGTGGACGGCGGTCGACCGGTCCGGCCTGATCAACCTAGCGCGGGACAGAAGTTACCCGCAGGTGAAGCAGGGACGAAAGTGGCGAAAGGGGACTTACTCAGCCGGCCACCGGCTCCACGGCCGGGGCGGGCCGCGGGGCGAGCCAGTCGCTGACCCGACGCTCGGCGTAGAAGGACACGAACGGGACGGTGCCGGCGAGCATCACCAGCAGCATCCGCTTCAACGGCCAGTCCGCCCGGCGGGACAGGTCGAACGTCGCGGCCAGGTAGAGCATGTAGAGCCAGCCGTGCGCGGTGCCGACGACCGCCACCACGGCCGGCTCGTCGAACCCGTACTTCAGGGGCATGCCGACTGCGACCAGCACGACCAGCGCCACGCCCACGATCCAGGCGATCACGCGGTACCGGGTAAGGGCTCCGCCCACCTTCGTCCGTCCTTCCGAAACCGGCCTGCGCCGGATAGTCGCGAACCGGCGTCAGCCGGGATAGTCACCGGGTCGGGCGCCCGGGTTGGCGTTCAACCATGCCAGGTAGCGGTTGTAGGCGGCGAGGTCGGTGTCGTCCGCGCCGTCGACCGGCGTGGCTGGCGCGCGGGACACCCGCACCGGCCGGCGTACCCCCGTGGGGGTGGCGGACGGCGTGGCCGCCGCGACCCGGTCGGCCTGGGCCGGCTCCTCCGTCGCCGGCTCCGCCGGCTCGTCGCCGGGGGCCGACCGCAGGGCGTGCCGCAGCTCACGCCACCAGACGAAGAGCACGAACGCGGCGAAGACCGGCCACTCGACCGCGTACCCCCAGCTCAGCGCATTGCCCCCGGCGGCCCGGGTGATCTGCCACCAGCCCAGCCCGAGGAAGCCGACGACCAGCACGACCATGGCCACGTGGCGGGCGATCCACGCCGGTGTCCAGAGCCGCTTCATGGCATCGAGGGTACCGGTCGGCGGCGTCGTCTCCGACGCGGCGTCGTAGTGCCGGTGGTTTGCCGGGGGCGCGGGTGGGCATCCGTCTAGACGCCAGCCCAGACGAGACGAGGGGGGCGATATGACCGAATCAGCCTGGCGGACGACCACCGGCCCGGCCGAGGCCAGCCCGGAGCAGCGGATGCCCGAATGGGACGGGAACCACCTGCGCGACCCGGCCACCGACGAGGAGCCCGGCATCGACCCGGCCGAGCTCGCCGACGACGACCTGATCCGCGAGATGCACAGCCTGCACCGCACCCGCCTCGACACCCTGCGGCACGCGTCGGACTCGGCGCTCGCCAACCACCTGCGGCGCACGGCGGACCTGGAGACCGAGTACCTGGCCCGGCACCCGGGGCGGGAGATCGACCCGGCCAGGCTGCGGGACGAGTGATGACCGCACGCGCCCAGCGCGGCATGTCCGCGCCGCCCGAGGTGGTGTTCAGCACGGCGACCGACCCGGATCGCGCCGCGGCCTGGCTGCCCGAGCCGCTGCGGTCCGACGGCGACAGCCGCCCCGAGGTCGACACGGGGGACCTGCGGGCCTGGTGGCGCAGCGACTCCGCGCCCGGCTGGTCGGCCGAGATCCGGGTCGAGCCGGCCGACGCCGGGGGCGCGCGGGTGTGCCTCGACCTCGCCGGCGCGGCCGGCGGGGCGGAGGCCGGGCTCGCCGACGAGACCCTGGCCAACCTCGCCCGCGAGGTGGCCGACAACCTGACCGCCGGTTGAACGGCCGACGGCGGGCCCCTCGCGGGGGCCGCGACGCGCAGACGATGAGGAGACCGGGTTGAGCGAGAGCAGCCTGAAGCAGAAGGTGGCGCGACTGCGCCAGGCGTACGCGCCGCACGAGTACCGTCCGCTGGGCGGCTACCTCGCGGCGATGGGCACGTACGCGGGTGTGACCGCCACGATCGCGGGCCTGGTGCGGGCGACCGGCCGCCCCGTGCCCGACCGGCCCGCCACCGCCGACGTGGTGCTGCTCGCCATCGCCACCCACAAGCTCAGCCGGCTGCTGTCCAAGGACGCGGTGACCAGCCCGCTGCGCGCCCCGTTCACCCGCTACGACCACCCGATCGGCAGCGGCGAGGTGATGGAGCAGGTCCGCGACTCGGGCAGCCCCACCCGGCACGCCATCGGCGAGCTGCTGAGCTGCCCGTTCTGCCTGGCCGTCTGGGTGGCCACCGGGCTCACCGGAGGGCTTGTCCTGGCCCCCCGGCTGACCCGGCTGGTGGCCACCGCTCTGACCGCGGTCGCGGCCTCCGACTTCCTCCAGATGGGCTACGCCGTGGCCCAGCAGGCGGCCGAGGGCGGCCACCACAAGGACTGATCCCCTGTCGTACGCCCGAAAGGGAGGGGGCCTCGTCGGCCCCCTCCCTTCGCGTTCGCGTCTCCAGTCGCCTGCGCCTCGCCTCAGCGCTGCATGCCGGACCAGCCGTGCGGAGACTCCGGCTCGCGCTCGTCCTCGTCCTCGCCGGTGATCACGTCCGCGTCGACGGCTGTCTGGTCGTGTTCGTTGGCGAAGTCCGGCTCGGGCGTGCTGTCCAGGCCCTCCGGCGGCTGGCCGAGCGCCTCGATGTGCTCGTGGTGCTGCTCCTGGCGATCGGTCATCTGGCGGTCCTCTCGGTTGCGTGGCCGGGGCGTCAGAGTGCCGTGCCGCCCAGCAGGTCGGCAGCCTCGTCCACGGCGTACTCGCCCTGGGGGAGGGCGGCGATCCGGGTGAGCAGCGACGCGGGAAGCTCGGCGGCGACGGCCCGGCGGTAGATGTCCGCCTGGCTGATCCGCTCCTGGCCGCGGTAGACGTCGTCGAGCAACTCGTCGAGCGGCCGGGTGTCCAGCTCCTCGACCGGGCCGGCGTCGCTCACGGGCGCCGCCGTCACGGGTGCTTCGTCGGTCACAGCTTCGTCGGTCACGACGATCAGCTACCCGGGGCGGAAACGACCAAACCCGGGAGGGGCGAGCGCGCACAGTGGGGCGGTCGCGCCGGCGGCGTGACGCCCGTCACGTCGGCGGCCGGAACATCGACCGGGCCCCGCCGGTTGTGACGGGTGTCGGTGTGCCCAGTGTCCCCGGGCCTCACCTGAAATGCCTTCGCGGAATACCGTCCGGCTGGAGCCGCGTCGCGCCACGCGCCGAGAGGCGACCTGCACACCGACACCAGCGGCGCCCCGGTCTTTCGGCCGGGGCGCCGCTGGCTTTGCCCACCCCGGCCGCAGGTGGCAGGAGCCGCACCGGGGGCACGCCTCGCGCCGCGCGCGCCTGAGCGCCGTCGGGCGTGACGCACCGCTACCGCTGGCGGGCGCCGGCCGGGGTCTGCCGGGGGACGTCCGCCATCCGCTCCCGTCCCTTTGCTCTGCACCCGCCGACGCAACGGCTACGGTGCGTCACCAAGTTGTCCGGGCTGACACCGCGCGGACACCGCAAACATGCTGTTCCGCCGGGTGCTGCGCCGGTGGGTGCAGAGCAAAGGGGGATGCGGGAGTCGGCGTGGGGTTGGCCGGCCGGCACGCAGCGTGAGACCGCCCCGCATCCCTCTCGGTCGAGGGTCACGGTCACCTTCGGTGACCGCGGTATGTCCCTCGGCGGCGTCAGGCGGGGGTGGAGGTTGGGGTGGGAGAGGCGGTGGCCGGGGTGGCGCGGCGGGCGCGGACGGCGGTGGCCAGGTCGTCCAGCACCCCCTCGGTGTCGTCCCAGCCGAGGCAGGCGTCGGTGATCGAACGGCCGTACTCCAGCTCCCGCGTCGGGTCCAGGTCCTGCCGGCCGGGGAGCAGGAAGCTCTCCAGCATGACGCCGACGATGCCGTGCTGCCCGGCGGCGAGCTGGGCCGCGACGTCGGCGGCGACCAGCGGCTGGCGGCGGTGGTCCTTGCCGCTGTTGGCGTGGCTCGCGTCGACCACGACCCGCTCCGGCAGGCCGGCCGCCCGCAACTGCGCCAGCGCCGCGGCGACGGAGGCGGCGTCGTAGTTCGGGCCGTCGTTGCCGCCCCGCAGCACCAGGTGGCCGTCGGCGTTGCCCCGGGTGTGCATGATCGCCGGGGTGCCGGACACGTCGATGCCGGGGAAGACGTGCGGGACGCCGGCCGCGCGGATCGCGTCCACGGCCGTGCCGATGCTGCCGTCGGGGCGGTTCTTCATGCCGATCGCCATCGACAGCCCGGAGGCGAGCTGCCGGTGCACCTGGCTCTCCACGGTGCGGGCGCCGATCGCGCCCCAGGCGACGGTGTCGGCGATGTACTGCGGGGTGATTGGGTCGAGGAACTCGCAGCCCACCGGCAGGCCCAGCCGCAGCACGTCCAGCAGCAGCGCGCGGGCGGTGCGCAGGCCGGTGTTCACATCGCCGGAGCCGTCCAGCGCCGGGTCGTTGATCAGGCCCTTCCAGCCCACCGTGGAACGCGGCTTCTCGAAGTAGACCCGCATCACGATCAGCAGGTCGTCGGCGAGCCGGTCGGCGGCGGTGCGCAGCCGGGCCGCGTACTCCAGGGCGGCCGCCGGGTCGTGCACCGAGCACGGGCCGACCACGACCAGCAGCCGGTCGTCGGCGCGGTCCAGCACCCGGGCGACCGCGCGCCGGCCGTCGAGCACGGCCTCGGTGAGCGCCGCGTCCAGGGGCAGGTGGTGGTGGAGCAGGGCCGGGGTGGTCAACGGCACGACGCGGTCGATCCGCTGGTCGATCACGCGATGGCTGTCCGGGGAGGTCACGGTGGGGTTCCTTCCGCCGACCGTGCCCCGGGGCCGGCGCCCGAGGTCGAGCCGGCTGCTCGTACGCAAAAGGGCAGGGAATCAGGCCCCTGCCCAGCCGGCTCGAAGAGGAAGTGACGTCAGATCACGGTGAAGTCACCGGCTCCTCCAGCCGGCTGTCTAAACCATCGATACGACCGCGTCACGCCGACCAGCCTACCCGACGCGGCGGGAAAGGCTCACCCCGTCGTCGGGAAAGCCTCGCCTCACGTTCACTTTCGTCGATGTATTCGTCGGTAGTTTCGGCGGCACACACCATCGCCTGGAGGTTCGAATGGACCGTCGTACGCTGCTGCGCGCCACCGCCGCGTCGGGGGCCGCCGCGCTGGCCGGCAGCCTCTGGTCGTCCCTCGCCTCGGCCGCTCCCGCCCAGCCCGGGACGGGTCCGTACGGGCCGCTGGGCGCCGCCGACGGCAACGGCATCCAGCTCCCCGCCGGGTTCACCAGCCGGGTGGTGGCCCGGTCCCGGCAGGCGGTCGCCGGCACCTCGTACGCCTGGCACGACGCCCCCGACGGCGGGGCCTGCTTCCCCGCCGGAACCGGGTGGATCTACGTCTCGAATTCCGAGATCACCCCGGGCGGCGGGGCGTCGGCCGTGCGGTTCGCCGCCGACGGGAGCGTCGCCTCGGCGTACCGGATCCTGTCCGGGACCAACCAGAACTGCGCCGGCGGCGCGACCCCGTGGGGCACCTGGCTCTCCTGCGAGGAGGTCAGCCGGGGGTACGTCTACGAGACGTACCCGCAGGGCGGGACGGCAGCGGTGCAGCGCCCGGCGCTGGGCCGGTTCAAGCACGAGGCGGCGGCGGCCGACCCCGTCCGGCAGGTCGTCTACCTGACCGAGGACGAGCCGAACGGCTGCTTCTACCGGTTCCGGCCGACCGTCTGGGGCGATCTGTCCGCCGGCACCCTGGAGGTGCTGGTCGCCGGCACCGCCACCAGCGGCCCGGTCACCTGGGCCCGGGTGCCGGACCCGGACGGCTCGCCGACGTACACCCGCCAGCAGGTCTCCGGGGCCAAGCGGTTCGACGGCGGCGAGGGCTGCTGGTACGCCGACGGGACCTGCTGGTTCACCACCAAGGGCGACAACCGGGTCTGGGCGTACGACGCGGTCGCGCAGCGCATCGACCTGGCGTACGACGACTCGCTGGTGACCGGCGGCAGCGCGCCCCTGACCGGGGTGGACAACATCGTCGGGGCCCGCTCCGGCGACCTGTACGTGGCCGAGGACGGCGGCAACATGGAGGTCAACATGATCACTCCGGCCGGGGTCGTCACGCCGTTCCTCCGGATCACCGGGCAGGGGTCGTCCGAGATCACCGGGCCCGCGTTCTCCCCGGACGGCACCCGGCTCTACTTCTCCTCCCAGCGCGGCACCTCCGGCGCGTCGTCGGGCGGGATCACCTACGAGGTGCGCGGCCCGTTCCGCTGAGCCGTTCGCTGGGTAGAGACTCCGGCATGAGTCACGACCAGAGCGACACGGACCGGATCTCCTCCCGCGCCCACCTGCTGCCCGAGGAGGCGGCGGTGGGCAGCGACGACGCCTACGCGCAGGCCGAGGCGATCCTCGACGAGTCCGACCGGCGGGAGGCCGACCGCGCCGCCGCCCCCGACACGGTGCTGGAGCAACGCACCTCCGACGAGACGGTGACCGCGATCGAGCCCCCGGACTGAGCCCCACCCCGTCCACCCCGGGCGGCGGCCCGCGCCGCCCGGGGCGGGCGGGACCGGCCGTGCCGCGCCGCGCCGACCCACTCGCGTCACGCCTGCGACCTCGGGATCGGATAGCGTCGGGCCATGCCCGACAGCGGTTTCCCCTGGCCGATCGAAACGACCCGACTGGACAACGGCCTGCGTGTGGTGGTGAGCGAGGACCGCACCGCGCCCGCGGTCGCGGTGAACCTCTGGTACGACGTGGGCTCCCGGCACGAGCCCGACGGGCAGACCGGGTTCGCCCACCTCTTCGAGCACCTCATGTTCGAGGGCTCGGTGAACGTGGCGAAGACCGAGCACATGAAGCTCGTCCAGGGCGCCGGCGGCTCGCTGAACGCCACCACCAACCCGGACCGGACGAACTACTTCGAGACCGTCCCCGCCGAGCACCTGGAGCTGGCGCTCTGGCTGGAGGCCGACCGGATGGGCGGCCTGGTGCCGGCGCTGACCCAGGAGACCCTGGACAACCAGCGGGACGTGGTCAAGAACGAGCGCCGCCAGCGCTACGAGAACGTCCCGTACGGCGACGCGTGGCTGCGGCTGCTGCCGCTGCTCTATCCGCCCGGCCACCCCTACCACCACGCGACGATCGGGTCGATGGCCGACCTGAACGCCGCTGACCTGGCCACCTTCCAGGCGTTCCACCGCACCTACTACGCGCCGAACAACGCCGTGCTGACCGTGGTCGGCGACGCCGCCGCGACCGAGGTGTTCGCGCTGGCCGACAAGTACTTCGGGGCGATCCCGGCCCGGGAGTCGATCCCGGCCGCGCCGGACGGCCGGCACGTGCCCCGCGCCGGCGCGCCGGTCGCCGAGACCGTCACCGCCGCCGTGCCCGCGCCCCGCGTGTTCGTCGCGCACCGCACCCACCCGTTCGGCACCCCCGGGTACGACGTGCTGACCGTCCTGGCCACCGTGCTGGGCAGCGGCCGGGGCAGCCGCCTCTACCAGCGCCTCGCCGACGGCGAGCGGCTCGCCCAGCCCGACCTGGTCGGCGCGTACGGGGTGGACCTGCGGCACGCGCCGGCCCCGCTGATCGTCACCGCCACCGCCCGGGACGGGGTGACCGGGGAGCGGCTGGCCGCCGGGGTGGCCGAGGTCGTCGACGAGCTGGCCACCGTGCCGGTCACCGCCGCCGAGCTGGACCGGGCCAAGGCGCTGCTCAGCACCGCGTGGTGGCGGCAGATGTCCACCGTCGACGGCCGCGCCGACATCCTCGGCCGGTACGCCACCCAGTTCGGCGACCCGGCGAAGGCCGCCGAGCGGCTGCCCGCCTGGCTGGCGGTCACCGCCGACCAGATCGCCGAACTCGCCGCCGAGGCGCTGCGCGCCGAGGACCGGGTCACCCTGACCTACCTGCCCGAGGAGACCGCATGAGCCTGATCGCCGACCGTCCCGGGCCGGGGCTGGCCCGGCCGTACCGGTTCCCGCAGGTGGTGCGCCGCGACGTGGCCGGGGGCCGGGTCGTCGCCGCGCACCTGCCCGGGCAGAACCTGGCCGTGGCGCTGCTGCTGCTCGACGCCGGGGCCGGCCGCGAGCCGGTCGGCCGGGAGGGGCTCGGCGCGGTGCTGGCCAAGGCCCTGGAGGAGGGCACGGCGCAGCGGGACGCCACCGCGTACGCGCTCGCCATCGAGGCGCTCGGCACCGAGCTGGTGACCGGGCTCGACTGGGACTCGTTCCAGGTCAGCGTCCAGGTGCCGGTGGAGCGGCTCGGCGCCGCCGTCGAGCTGCTTGCCGAGGCCGTCCGCACGCCGAAGCTGGACCCGGACGACCTGCGCCGGGTCCGCGACGACGAGGCGACCGCCCTGCGGATGGACTGGGCCAACCCCGGGCCCCGGGCCGAGGCGGCGCTGCGGGCCGACCTGTTCGGCGCGCAGAACCGCTGGGGCCGACCCATGTACGGCGACCCGGACTCGGTGGCGGCCCTGGACCCGGAGGACCTCACCGTCTTCCACTCCGAGTGGTTCCTGCGCCCCGGCACCCTGGTCGTCGCCGGTGACCTGGACCGGCTCGACCTGGACGCGCTGGGCGCGGCGGCGTTCGCCGGCACCGGCGGCGGCCCGACCCCGGTCGAGGGCCCGATCGACGTGCCGCTGCGCGCCGGCCGGCGGATCATCCTGGTCGACCGCCCCGGGTCGGTGCAGTCCACGCTGCGGCTGGGCCATGCCGCCCCGCACCGGGCGCACCCCGACCACGTGCCGATGGCTCTGGCCGGCACGGTGCTCGGCGGCGCGTTCACCTCCCGGCTCAACCACCTGATCCGCGAGGTGCGCGGCTACACGTACGGCATCCGGGGCGACTTCGCCTCGTCCCGCCGGTTCGGCCGGTTCGCGGTCAGCTCCGGGGTGCAGACGGCCGTGACCGCGCCGGCCCTCGTCGAGGCGGTCGGGGAGATCACCCGTACCCGGGCCGGCGGGGTGACCGAGGACGAGCTGGCGGTGGCGCGGTCGTGGCGGGCCGGGCAGCTCTCGGTCGAGCTGCAGAGCCCCCGGGCGATCGCGTCGGCGCTGACCACCCTGGTCGTGCACGACCTGCCGGACGACTACCACGCCCGGCTGCGCGAGTCCCTGCTCGCCGCCGACGTGGCCGACGTGTCGGCCGCCGCCGCGACCCACCTGCACCCGGAGTCGCTGACCCTGGTGGTCGAGGGCGACGCCGCGCTCATCCGCGACGAGCTGGCGGCCACCGGCCTCGGGGAGATCGTCGACGTCCGCCCCTGACCCGGGCGGTGTGATTCGCGTCGCGCCCCGGCCGGCGGGGCGGCCCGGCCGGGGCGGCGATGTTCCGGCCGGGGCCCGCCCACGCCCCGGAAATTCCGGCGCGGCGCGCGGTGGCGACGCCGACGTTGCGGCGCGGGGCCGCCCCCGGCCCGTCCGGTCGCTGCCCGGGCGGTGGGAAAGCGTTCCCGGCCCGGCCGCCGACCTGGGTAGCCTCGCGGGCATGAGGATCGGCATTGTGGGGGCCACCGGCCAGGTCGGTGGCGTGATGCGGCAGGTGCTGGCGGAGCGCGAGTTCCCGGCGGAGCAGGTGCGGTTGTTCGCCTCCGCCCGGTCGGCCGGGCGGACCGTGCCGTGGCGCGGCGGCGAGGTGACGATCGAGGACGCGGCCACGGCCGACTACGCGGGCCTGGACATCGTGCTCTTCTCCGCCGGCAAGGGCACCGCCCTGGAGCTGGCCCCCCGGGTCGCCGCGGCCGGCGCGGTGGTGATCGACAACTCGTCGGCGTTCCGGATGGACCCGGACGTGCCGCTGGTCGTCGCCGAGGTCAACCCGCACGCCGCCGCGCACCGCCCGAAGGGCATCATCGCCAACCCGAACTGCACCACCATGGCCGCGATGCCGGTGCTGCGCCCGCTGCACGCCGAGGCGGAGCTGGTGAGCCTCGTCGTCTCCACCTACCAGGCGGTCTCCGGTGCCGGCCTGGCCGGCGTGGCCGAGCTGGAGGAGCAGGTCCGCAAGGTCGCCGAGCAGGCCGCCGGGCTGGCGTTCGACGGCACGGCCGTGGAGTTCCCCGCCCCCCGCGTCTTCGCCCGGACCATCGCGTTCAACGTGCTCCCGCTCGCCGGCTCGATCGTCGACGACGGCTCGGCGGAGACCGACGAGGAGCAGAAGCTGCGCAACGAGAGCCGCAAGATCCTGGAGATCCCCGGGCTGAAGGTCTCCGGCACCTGCGTCCGGGTGCCTGTCTTCACCGGCCACTCGCTCCAGATCAACGCCCGGTTCGCCCGGCCGGTCACCCCGCAGCGGGCCCGCGAGCTGCTCGACGGCGCGCCCGGCGTGGCCCTGTCCGACGTGCCGACCCCGCTGCAGGCCGCCGGCCACGACCCGACGTACGTGGGCCGGATCCGCGCCGACGAGACGGTGGAGCACGGCCTGTCCCTGTTCTGCTCCAACGACAACCTGCGCAAGGGCGCCGCCCTCAACGCCGTCCAGCTCGCCGAACTCGTCGCCGCCGAGCTGCGCTGACCGCCGGCGCACCCCTGCGGCACGCTGCGTTACCCCGCCGGGGCGGCGGGTAGACACGGCGGTGCCGACACCGAGAGGGGAGCACCATGACAACGGTCGGAGAGTTCATGACGACCCGGTTGGTGACGATGGACGGCCACGAGACGCTCACCGCCGCCGCGCGGGAGATGCGCGACAGCGCCATCGGCGACGTGGTGGTGACCGCAGGTGACGACGTGGTCGGCATCGTCACGGACCGGGACATCGCGGTCCGGGGCGTCGCCGAGGAGATGGACCCCAACACGACCCGGCTGAACCAGATCACCAGCCGGGACGTGATCACGGTGAGCCAGTACGACGACGCGGTGGCCGCCGCCGACCTGATGCGCACGTACGCCGTGCGCCGGCTGCCGGTGATCGACGACGGCCGGCTGGTCGGCCTGGTCTCTATGGGCGACCTCGCGGTCGAGCGAGAACCGCAGTCGGTGCTGGCGGACATCAGCGCCGACGACCCCAACAACTGACCGTCCGCCGCGGCACGCCGGCCCCCGACCCGGGGGCCGGCGTCGCGTCGTGTGCGCGCCCGTTCCGCCTCACCCGATCCGGGTGAGGTTGACCCCGTACCGGACGGGGACCCTTTCCCGACGTCGAACGCCGCGGGTCGACGGGAGGGGAGGGGCCCGATGCCGGACGCGACCACCAGATTCTTCGAGGACCTGGACCGGCGGGGGTACGAACCGCTGCTGGTCAAGACAACCGGAACCATCCGCTTCGACCTGCACGAGGGACCGCAGACCACCCACTGGCTGGTCGCGATCGACCGGGGCCGGATCAGCGTCAGCCAGGACGACCGGGAGGCGGACACGGTCGTCAACACCAGCCCCGTCCTCTTCGAGGACCTCGCCGCCGGCCGGGAGGACGGCATCGCCGCGATCCTGCGCGGGGACATGACGGTCAGCGGCGACGCCCGGCTGGTGGTGCAGGTGGAGCGGCTCTTCCCCGGCCCGCCGACCAGCAGGGGCCCGCAGCGGCTGTTCCAGAGGGAGGCGTGCTGATGACGGAGGGCAACACGATCCGGATCCTCGACGGCAGCACCTTCGTCGTCTCCGAGGACACCGGCGACATCGAAGCGACGCCGAGCGAGCCCACCGGGATGTTCTCCCTCGACACCCGGTTCCTGTCCCGCTGGGTGCTGACCGTCAACGGCGAGCGGCTCAACGCCCTGTCCTACGACGACCTCCAGTACTACGAGGCGCGGTTCTTCCTGGTGCCGGGGATGGCTACCCACTACATCGACGCGAAGCTGTCGATCATCCGCGAGCGGATGGTCGGCGGCAGCTTCCGGGAGCAGGTCACCATCCTCAACCACGACGAGAAGCCCGTCGACCTCCAGGTCCGGATGGACGCCGGCTCCGACTTCGCCGACCTGTTCCAGGTCAAGGACGAGATCGTCAACAAGAAGGGCGAGCTGTACGCCGAGGCCGAGGCCGACCGGCTGCGCCTGGGCTACCGCCGGGGCAACTTCCGGCGGGAGACGGTCATCTCCTGCTCGCGGACGGCCGCATACGACCGTAACGGCTTCTCGTTCAGCGTCCACCTCGAACCGAACGAGCAGTGGAGCACCGACATCGACGTGCAGACCTTCGCCCTCGGGCCGGGCGGGCGGGACCTGCGGATGGGCGTGCGGGCGCACGGCAACGAGCGGCTGGCCCTGCAGCAGGACCTCCAGGAGTGGATCGCCGCCGCGCCGAAGGTCAACAGCGAGTGCGAGCACCTGGCCCGCACGTACCAGCGGAGCCTCGTCGACCTCGCCGCGCTGCGCTTCTCGCCCCTGTCGCTCGGCGGCAGCACCCTGCCCGCCGCCGGCCTGCCCTGGTTCATGACGATGTTCGGCCGGGACAGCATCCTGACCTGCCTCCAGGTGCTGCCGTTCGCCCCGGGGCTGTCCAAGACGACGCTGCGCATCCTCGCCTCGTTGCAGGGCACCCGGTTCGACGACTTCCGCGACGAGGACCCCGGGCGCATCCTGCACGAGATGCGGTACGGCGAGACGGCCGCGTTCGAGGAGCAGCCCCACTCGCCGTACTACGGCTCGGTCGACGCGACGCCGCTGTTCGTGGTGTTGCTCGACGAGTACGAGCGGTGGAGCGGCGACGAGTCGCTGGTGCGGGAGCTGGAGCAGGAGTGCCGGGCCGCGCTGAAATGGATCGACGACTACGCCGACCTGGTCGGCAACGGCTACGTCTGGTACGAGCGGCGCAACACCGACACCGGCCTGGAGAACCAGTGCTGGAAGGACTCCTGGGACTCGATCTCGTACCGCGACGGCACCTTGCTGCCGTTCCCCCGCGCCACCTGCGAGGTGCAGGGGTACGCGTACGACGCGAAGATGCGGGCCGCCCGGATGGCGCGCGAGTTCTGGGGCGACCCCGCGTACGCCGACCGGCTGGAGCGGGAGGCCGCGCAGCTCAAGGAGCGGTTCAACCGGGACTGGTGGGTCGACGACGGCCAGTTCTACGCGCTCGCCCTCGACCCCGACGGCCGCCGGGCCGACGTGCTCAGCTCCAACATCGGCCACCTGCTGTGGAGCGGCATCGTCGACCACGAGCGGGCCGAACGGATCGCCGAGCACCTGGTCGGGCCGAGGCTGTTCTCCGGCTGGGGGGTGCGGACGCTCGCCGAGGGGGAGGTCCGCTACAACCCCATCGGCTACCACAACGGCACGATCTGGCCGTTCGACAACTCGTTCATCGCGTGGGGGCTGCGCCGGTACGGCTTCGCCGAGGAGGCCGCCGTCATCGCCAACGGGATCCTCGACGCGGCCCGCTACTTCGACGGGCGGCTGCCGGAGGCGTTCGGCGGCTACCAGCGGGAGCTGACCAAGTTCCCGGTGGAGTATCCGACCGCGTGCAGCCCGCAGGCCTGGTCGACGGGCGCGCCGATGCTGCTGCTGCGCACCATGCTCGGCATCGAACCGCACGAGGGGCACCTGTCGGTGGAGCCGCGCCTGCCCATCGGCATGGGCCGGATCGAGGTGCTGGACATCCCGGGCCGGTGGGGCAAGGTCGACGCGTTCGCCCGGGGCCGGCTGGACCTGCACAACCTGGCCGACTGACGGGTCGCCACCGGGGGTGGCGGCACGCCGTGGGAGGGTACGTCCGGCCCTGGCGTGCCCCCACCCCCAGCAGGGTAAAGTCGCCGGATGCCGGAACTCGTGTATCCGCCCGTGATCGCCGCCGCCAAGACGATGTTTCGGGTCCTCGACCTGCGCCTGACCGTGGAGGGCAGCCACCACGTGCCGCGCACCGGCGGCGCGGTGCTGGCCAGCAACCACGTCAGCTACCTGGACTTCATCTTCTGCGGCTACGGCGCGCACGCGTCCGGCCGGCTGGTGCGGTTCATGGCCAAGCACGAGGTGTTCGCGCACAAGGTCTCCGGCCCGCTGATGCGCGGCATGAAGCACATCCCGGTGAACCGGCGGGCCGGCGCCGGCTCCTACAGCACGGCCGTGGACGCGCTGCGCCGCGGCGAGGCGGTGGGCGTCTTCCCCGAGGCCACCATCAGCCGCTCGTTCACCGTGAAGGACCTCAAGAACGGGGCGGCCCGGATGGCGCAGGAGGCCGCCGTGCCGCTGCTGCCGGTCGCGCTGTGGGGCACCCAGCGGCTCTGGACGAAGGGCCGCCCGAGGACGCTGACCCGCCGGCACACCCCGATCACCATCCTGGTCGGCGAGCCGATCGACCCGGCCGACCACGCCGACGCGAACGCGCTGAGCGCCGAGCTGAAGACCCGGCTGACCGCCCTCGTCGACCGGGCCCAGCGGGCGTACCCGGACACCCCGGCCGGGCCGGACGACAGCTGGTGGCAGCCGGCCCACCTCGGCGGCACCGCGCCGACGCCGGAGGAGGCCCTCGCGCTCGACCGGGGCGGCCGGCGCACCCCCGCCGCCTGACCGGGGCCGCCCGGCCGGGCCGGTCGCGGGGTGCGCGGCTGTTCTAGCCTCGCGATCATGTGGAACCTCAAGGGCGGCCGGGGCCGGTCCGTCGACCTGGTGGCGCAGGCCCGCGCGGACGCGGAACGGCGGCACGCCGTCCCGCGACCGGACGCCGCCCCGCAGGCCCAGGAAGGTGCCGAGGCGCCCGCCCGGCCCGCCCGCGCCGGGCTGTCGCTCGGCGCGCTGCTCGCGTTCGGCCTGGTCACCTTCGTCGTGGCGCAGGCCGCGCTCGGCTACGTGGGCCGGGACCGGATCCAGGGGTACGCCTGCGCGGCCACCGGCTGCACCGGCCCCGGCATGGCCACGGCGGGCTGGCTGCTGATCACCGTGCCGTTCCTGTACGTGGTGGCCGCCGTCGCGCTCTGGTCCCGCCTGCCCGGGCGGGCCCGCCCGGTGCTGATCCTGCTGGCCGCGCCCCTGGTGGTGGGCGGCTTCCTCTTCGTGCCCGGCGGGCGCAACGACCTCGACGACCTCGTCGACGGCCCGGCCCGGTACGCGACGGCCACCGGCGTCACCTGGGCCGGGGCGGGCGTCGCCCTGGCCGTGCTCACCCTCCTCGTCGTCGCGGTGCTCGCCGAGAACAGGAAGGTGGCCCTGCCGCCGGTCTGGGCGTCGCTCGTCGCGGCCGGGGCGTGCCTGGCCATGCTGGGCGTGGCCCTGGCCCGGGTCGAGCCCGTCCCGGTCACCGCCGAGCTGGCGTTCCCCGAGCGCACGTTCACCGCCGCGGGGGACACGCTCACCCGCACCTCGACCGACGACCGGCGGGGCTGCGCCGGGGTGCTGGCCGGCGACGGGCGGCTGGACGGCTGCGTGCGTACCGTGCGGGGAAGCTGGACCACCGACGACAGCGACGCCGTCGTGCGCCTCGCGGCGGTGTTGTTCCCGACCGAGGCCGTGGCCCGCGCGCGGCGGGGCCCGCTGCGCTCCGGCACCGCGCAGGCCGGGCTCGACGGCGAGACGGTCGACGTGGTGTCGACGTCGGGCAGCTGGGTGCTGTTCGTCAGCGTCGGCCACGCCGACGGGCGGGCGATCGCCCGCAGCGACCGGGGCCACCTGATGTGGGCGGCCAGCCAGGTCGTCTACCGGTTCATCGGCTACCAGGTCGGGCTGCTGGTGGCGCCCACGCCGAAGGACGACATCGGCCCCCGCACGCCCTGACCCCAATTCGGTGGGGCGGCGGCGGGGTGGCCGGCTAGGGTGCCCCGATGCCCACACCACGCCTGGAGGCGATCACCCCGGTCAACCTCGACGCCGCCTGCGAGCTGCGGATCCGCCCCGACCAGGAACACCTGGTCGAGCCGGTCGCCCGGTCGCTGGCCGAGGCGTACGTCTGGCCGGGCATCGCCTGGCCCCGGCTCGTCTACGACGGCGACGACCTCGTCGGCTTCCTGATGGGCTTCTTCCGCATCCCGTGGAGCGAGGACACCCCGACCGACCTGCGTTCCGGGCTGTGGCGGCTGAACATCGCCGCCGACCGGCAGGGGCGCGGCTACGGGCGGTTCGCCGTGCGGGCCGTGGCCGAGGAGGCGCGGCGGCGCGGCGAACGGAGCATCTTCACCACCTGGGAGCCGGGGCAGGACGGGCCGGAGGGGTTCTACCTGCGGCTCGGGTTCCGCCCGACGGGGGAGCGCAGCGGCGGCCAGACCGTCGGCGAGCTTCCCCTGGTGGTGTGACGGTCGTCACGCTGCCCTCCTGTCGGTGTTCCCCGGCCGGCTCCGACCGTTGCCTGAGGGATGCCGGAACCGGTGTCCGCAGGGGTGCCGGCACCGGTGCCCGCCCGACGGAGAGGAACACCGCGAGATGACGAAGGTGACCGCCCAGCTGTCCGTGTCCCTGGACGGGTGCTACGCCGGCCCCCGGCACACCGGCGACGGCGACTGGATGGACTCGGCCGAGAGCGCCGCCTTCTTCCGGGTCACCCGCTGGGTGACCAACGCGATGTCGTGGCGCGAACGCCAGGGCTTCGCCGGCGGCGAGCAGGACGCCAACTCCGACATCGTCGCCGAGTCCTTCGGCGCGGCCGGCGCGTACGTGATGGGGCGGCGGATGGCCGACGGCGGCGAGATCCCGTGGGGCGACGAGCCGCCGTTTCGCGCGCCCGTCTTCGTCGTCACCCACCGCCCCCGCGAGACCCTGGTGCGCGGCGGCGGCACCAGCTTCACGTACGTCACCGACGGCGTGGCCAGCGCCGTCGCGCAGGCCCGCGCGGCGGCCGGTGGCCGGGACGTCGCCGTGGCCGGCGGCGGCAGCCTCGTCCGGCAGGTGCTCAGGGCCGGCCTGCTCGACGAGCTGGAACTGCACATCGTGCCGGTCGTGCTCGGCGGCGGGCTGCGGCTGTTCGACGCCGGCCCCGGCTTGGGCCCCGACGCCGGCCTCGGCCTGGGAGAGAAGGAGGCCATCGAGCTGACGCCGACCCGGGTCGTCACCACGCCGGAGGTCACCCACATCCGGTACGCGGTGCGCGGTCGCGCCCCTCTCGTGCTCGACGACCGGGGCAGCGGCGGCGGCCCAACGGCGACCGTCGAGTAACGGCCGGGCGGCCGAGGACCGCGCTTATCCGTTCGACGGGACCCGTGTCGACTTCCGTCCGGATCCGTCCTGGCCCGCCCCCGACCTGCCTGCCGGATGGAGCGACGTTCTGCCAGACGGGTAGGGGACGCGTGGCGGCCCTATGCGCATCGTCGATGGCATGAGAACCTGAATGTTCTTGTGATCGTCCGACTACCTACGGCTATCTTGGCTGGGGGCGCGCGTGACTCAGATGTCGCTCTTCGGTCCCGGCGAAGCTGGGCCCGACCCGAAGCCTGCCGACGACCGCACCATTCGGCTCCAACTCCTGGTCACCGTCAAGGCCGCCCCGAATCCCTCTGAAAAGTATGGGGAAACCGTCTGCGTGGCGGGGTTACGGACGGACATGTTGAGGCCGACCTGGGTGCGCCTCTATCCGATCAACTTTCGACACCTCGACAGCGACGAGGCGTTCAAGAAGTACGACGTCGTCACTGTCGACGCCAAGCCGGCGCGGCAGGACCAGCGGCGCGAGAGCTGGAAGCCGATCATGGACCGGATCCGGAAGGAGCGTCACCTCGACGGCTGGAAGTCGCGGCAGCCGTTGCTCGACCCGGCTGTCGAGGATTCGATGTGCCGGCTCAATCGCGCGGCGCAGGAGCGCCCCGATGCGCAATCGTTGGCCCTGGTGCGCCCGAAGGAGGTCGTTGCCCTCAAGGTCGTGCCGCATCCCGGTTGGACCGCTGAGGAGCAACGCAAGATCGAAGCGTACGCGAACCAGCCGGATCTTTTCAGCGGGCGAAGCAGGTCCCCGTTGCAGGCGCCCCGCTTCAAGGCCGCCTACCACTACCGCTGCCACGAACGCGGGTGCAACGGGCACAAGCAGCATGTCATCGACTGGGAACTGGTCGCGCTACAGCGCCGACTCGACGGCTACTCCGACGCTGCGCTTCGGGAGGCGCTGGAGGCCAAGTTCCTGGGGGAGATGTGCGCGCCGAGCCGTGCCGTCGCCTTCTACGTCGGCAACCAGGCCAAGCGCGTCCACGTCTTCAGCGTGCTGGGAGTGTACTGGCCGAAACGATAGGCAGCAGCCGGCCTTCGAGGGCGTGCATCAGGACCCGACGGTGACAGCGGCTCTCGTCCGCTTCGAAGCAGAGCAGGGCTACCAGTTCGCGCTGGGCCGCCTCGGCGAGGGCGTCGAGCGCTGCCCGCGACTCGGCGCGGTGCAGCCTGGAGGCGTACACCGAACGTGCCGCCTCCAACTCCTGCGCGCTGCCCCCGAAACCGGGGCGGTTCTCCTTCGGGTTGCCCAGCTCGCGGTGGTGTTGGTAGGCGATCCCCTGCGCGGCGAGCGCCTGGCTCAAGGCCGTCTTGCTGAAGCCGCGCTTCCGCGAGATCGGCGTCATGCGGACGTCTACCAGGCGGGCGACCCCCAGGCCCGAGAGTTCACGGACGAACTCGTCGATGGACCGACCTTCGTAGCCGATACCGAGGATGCCGGTGCGATTACTCGTAGCTAAGGCGGCGCTCATTGGAACACTCTTTCATGCGTTGTCTGCCTGGCCTACCGACACCCGGAACCGTTCCTGGTCGTGCGGTCCGCACGAGGGGGCGCGACGCGTGTCTAGCTAGGAGATCTTGGAAGCTGGTGGCCCCTCCAGGGGCCGAATTCTTCCAAGATCTCCTGGGTCTCCGCTCACCCGTCGAGCGTGCGGGGCGAGCGGGTCTAGGCTCGCGGGGTGTCGGGGCAGCGGGACGTGATCGATCTGGACGAGGGTGGTCGCGAGCCGGCGGAGGCGGCCAACGTCGTTCCCGACGGTCACCCGAGCGGGCGGCGGAGGAACGTGCGACTCGTCGCCGCCCTGCTGGCCGGCGTCGTGCTGGGCGGTGTCGGCGTCGGCGCGCTGCGGGACGCGCGGGAGGCGCGGCAGCGGGACTCGGCGGTCTCGCTCGTGGCGTTCCCCGCCTCGGGCAGTGGCGGCGGCTCCGACGTCGCGGGCGTCCTCCAGATGGATGCGCTCCTGGCGGTGGTCAACGCCGGCCCCGCGCCGGTCACGCTTCGGGCGGTGACCGGGCGGGGCCCCGGCGTGGTGCTCCGGGACACCGGCCAGTCGCGGCTGGTGCGGCCGGGCGGCGTCGGGTGGATCGAGGTCAAGCTCCGCCTCGAATGCGCGAGCGCCTTTGGGAGCGAGCCCTTGCCGGTGCGTTTCTCGGTCGAGACCGCCGACCGGCGGACCAGGGAGGTCACCTATCCCGTTGCGATGAAGGGCAGCCTCTGGCAGCAGGGGGCGGAAGTGCCCTGCGAACACCTCCGTTGACGGAACGCCGGGTGGCCGCCGCCGCACCTTTCCCGGACCTTGGACACCTGCTGCTCGTGGCGTACGTCAAGTGTCCAAGGTCCGTGCGGCGCGGCGCGGTCGGCGGCCTAGCGCGGTCGGCGGCCTAGACCGGGAAGTAGACGTCGACTGCGGCGAATCCGCCGGCCACGTCGCACGTCTCGCCGAACCCGAACGTGCGGGTGGTGCCGGCGGAGGCGGTGCGTGTCTCGTCGAAGTAGCAACTGAGATTGCCGTTGTAGCCGATGAACTCCACCGTCCGCGAGGCGCTGACGGCCTTCACGTAGCCGCTGATGTCCAGGCTGCGGTTGTAGAAGGTCACGGTGCCTTCGGTGATCGACGCGCCGTAGGGAATGCTGAAGGGCTGGGTGGACGAGGCGGCCACCATGATCGTGGCCACGTGGACGCGGTGCGGCACGGCGGCCGGCGTGGCCGTGGCGGCCTGGGCCGGCGTGGCCGTGGCGAGGACGGCCGTGGCGGTGGCGAGGGCGGCCGTGGCTCGCGCGAGCCGGCCGATCCTCCTGTGCGTGGTCGTTGGCATTTCCTGCTCCCGTCTCGGAAGAATCGTTGCCCGACGATGAGCGTCAATGTCTGTAGTATGCCCGGAGTGTCTCCCGCGCGACGTCAAGGAGAACTTCGTGTTTCGATCCCGCAATGTCGCCAGCGCTGTCGCCACCGCCGTCGCAGCCATCACCGTTCTGGCCGGCACACCCGCCCACGCCGGCACCCCGCCGGGTCCACAATTGAGCCTCGACCTCGACCGGGCCGAGATCCACCAGAGCATCGACGGCTTCGGCTACTCGATCGCGTTCCAACGCGCCACGCTGGTCCACAACCTGTCCGAGGCGAAGCGCGCCGAGGTCCTCGACCTGCTCCTCGACCGGCGCAAGGGCGCCGCGCCGACGATCCTGCGGCTCGGCATCGGCTCGTCGGCCACCGACGTGTACGACAACATGCTGTCCATCCAGCCGACCGACCCGGGCGGCCCGGCGGCCACCCCGAACTACCAGTGGGACGGCTGGGACGGCGGTCAGGTCTGGTACGCCAAGGAGGCGCGTAAGCGCGGGATCAACCGGTTCTACGCCGACGCGTGGAGCGCGCCGGGTTACATGAAGGACAACGGCACCGACGCCAACGGCGGCAGCCTCTGCGGCCTGTCGGGCGTCACCTGCGCCGGCGGCGACTGGCGGGAGGCGTACGCGCGCTACCTCGTGCAGTACGCCAAGTTCTACCGGCAGGAGGGCATCCGGATTGACGAGATCGGGTTCACCAACGAACCCGACTGGACGGCCCCGTACGCCTCGATGCGCTTCACCCCGGCGCAGGCCGCCGAGTTCGTGAAGGTCCTCGGCCCCGTTGCCGAGCAGGCCGGGGTGGGGTTGGTGTGCTGCGACTCGTTCGGCTGGCAGCAGTCGGACGCGTACGCGCAGGCGATCGAGGCGGACCCGGAGGCCCGCCGCCACCTGGACCTGTTCACCGGGCACGGCTACGCCAGCCCCTCGGACCGCCCGCTGCCGACCACGGCTCCGACCTGGATGACGGAGTGGGCCCCGTCGAGCACCGCCGACGGCTGGAACGAGGCGTGGGACAGCGGCAAGGGCACCGACGGCATCGCCGTGGCCCAGCGCATCCACGACACCCTCGCGAAGGCCGACGCCAGCGCCTTCGTCTACTGGCTCGGGTCCTCCCGGGGCGCGACGGCGGCCCTCGTGCAGGTCGACAACGCCACGGACAGCTACCGGGTGTCCTCCCGGCTGTACGCCTTCGCCGCGTACAGCAGGTTCATTCGACCCGGCGCGGTGCGGATCGGTGTCGACGGCGCGCCGGCGAGCCTGGCGGTGTCGGCCTACCGCAACGCCGACGGCACCGAGGTGGTGCAGGTGATCAACACCTCGACCGAGGCGGTGCGGACCACCGTCGACCTGCGGCGGCCGACCGCCTACCTCACGGACTCGACGCACAGGCTGGAGCAGGTCGACGGGCTCGTCTCGGGGCGCGGCGCGCACCCGACGGTCGAGCTGCCGCCGCGCTCGCTGACCACCCTGGTCGGCGGGCACCCCGGGCGCGGCTGACCTGCCCGCATCCGTCGCGGCTCCGGGGCCGCCCCCCGTCACGGTGGGCGGCCCCGGTCGCAGTCGGGGTCTCGGCCCTGGCTCCGGTTCCGGTCGCGGTTCCGGCCCGGGTCCCGGTCGCCGTCCCGGCTTTTGTCGAGGTCCCGGCTCTGGTCGCGGCCGGGTCAGCAGGATGTTGATCAGGCGGGTGGACAGCGCGGAGAACCTTACTCCGATCGACATGAGCAGGATAAACGGGGCGAGGAACGCAGCGTCGGCCGGTCAGCGCAGTGCGGCGGCGATCGCTTCGGCCGGGGTCGTGGTCGGCCGTCCGATCAGGCGCCGCAGGTCGCCGGAATCGGTGAACATCTCGTCGCGGCTCATGGCCAGATCAGCGTCAGCGAGAACGGGAACCAATTCGGCGGGTACACCCGCGTCGGTCAGCACCCGGGCGAACGCGTCGGCTGTCATATCGACGTACTCGATCTGCTTGCCGGTGGCGGCCGAGATTGCCGCGGCCCACTCGGTGAGGGTGAAAGCTTCGTCCCCGCCCAGTTCGTACACCTTGCCGGTGTGGCCGTCGGAGGTAAGCACGACCGCAGCGGCGTCGGCGTAGTCGGCGCGGGTCGCGGCACTGATTCTTCCCTGGCCGGTGGCCCCGACAACGGCTCCCCCTTCCAGCACCTGAGTGAGCTGGGCGGTGTAGTTTTCCAGGTACCAGCCGTTACGCAGCATCACGCTGGGCAGGCGCTCGCGCAGGTACTTCTCCGTGGCGCTATGGGTGGGAGCGAGGCTGGTGGTGGACGTGTCCGCGCGCAGCATGCTCGTATATGCGACCAGCGATGCCCCCGCCGCGACTGCGGCATCGATGGCGCGGCGATGGTTGGCGACGCGCTCGCTCGGGGTCGTGGTGGAGACCAGCAGAAGCTTGTCTGCGCCCTTGAAAGCCGCGGGCAGGCTGTCGGGCTCGGCGAAATCGGCCCGGCGGACCACGACACCGCGGTCGACGAAGTCTTTGATCTTTGTGACGTCACGGCTGGTCGCGACGACCTCGGACGCGGGCACTCCACGGGACAGCAGCGCCTCGACGGTGAGCCTGCCCAGTTGTCCGGAGGCTGCGGTGACAACGATCGACATGATGTTCGTTCCCTCCTGCCGCGGAACTCCCGCGGCGTAAACCTACGATGACCTCGTCACTCTCCTTTGGTAAGGACGCACTTGCAGGTAAGGTGGCCACCCAGATGTAAGGATCGAGGTGAGGTGTGTGCCGACGGCGCGGGAAGTGAGTGAGCGCACTTCTTCGTGGGATCCCTACGCTCGTGGCTGTCCGTCGCGTGACGTGCTCGACCAGATCGGCAGCAAGTGGGCCGTTCTCGTGCTGGGCGAACTCGGTAGACATGGAGCATGCCGGTTCACGCAGCTACGGCAGCAACTCGCGGGAGTCAGCGAGAAGATGCTCACCCAGACGCTGCGCACCCTCGAACGCGACGGGCTGCTGCTGCGGACGGTGTATCCGGAGGTACCGATGCGCGTGGAGTACGAGCTGACGCCGCTCGGCCAGACACTGCGAGGACCTTTGAAGGCGCTCACCGACTGGTCAGTGCAGCACATCGAGGAAGTTCTCGACGCCCGGAAGGAATATGACGAACGCGCCGGAAAACGTTAGGGCCGCAGCAGGTGTCGGCGGTGGCCCTCGACATCTGGGGGCAGCCTAGTACGGCAGCTGCCGTTCGTGATCTGAGCTGAGACCCTCGGAAACAGGTCCGGCCAACACATGATCATCGGCCTCGGCTGCGTCCTGGCCGTCTCTCGCGACCACCTGCTCCCGCTGGATAGCGGCAAGACCCGCCGCCGCGCCGACCTCATCGCCGGTGATCTTCCCGCGAGCGCATGGACAAGGCGCAGCGCCGGCGCCGAGTCGAAAGGACCCCGCTACTACGACTGGGCCTGGCTCGCCGACGTCGGCGCTGACGGCGACCCCGACGACGGCGGCCGGCACAGCGTCCTGATCCGCCGCAACAACACCACCGGCGAGCTGGCGTTCTGCCGCTGCTGGGCGCCCAGCCCGGTCACCCTGGCCCAGCTCGTGCACGTGGCGGGAGTCCGCTGGATCGTGGAAGAAGGGTTCCAGGCCGCGAAAGGCCAGGTCGGCCTCGACCAGCACCAGGTCCGCCGGTGGGCCATGATCACGAATGGCGGCTGCCGTACTAGGGTCGATTCATGTCGATCTCCGATGTGGCGCTGGTCCTCGACGCGGTGAATGCCGGTGCTGCGGTCGTCCGGGCCCACTACGGATCGGCGCTGGGGCGCATCGACAAGCCCGGGGGCGACTTCGCCACCACCGCCGACATCGCCGCCGAGGCGGCCATCGTCGACGTCCTGCGCGCCGCGCGTCCGGACGACGTCGTGCTCGGTGAGGAGGGCGGACGCAGGGGCCGGGAGGATAACGGCCGCGTGTGGCTGGTCGACCCGCTGTGCGGAACGGTGAACTACGCCGCGAGGAACATGCTGGTCTCGGTCAACGTGGCGCTCCGGACCGGGACGCGCACCGCGGTGGCCGCCTCGGCGGACCCGTTCGCCGAGGAGGTGTTCTGGACCGACGGCGACGCCGCGTACGTGCGCAGCCGGGGCGGGGACGAGCGGCTCGTCCCGTCGGCCGGGTCCAGGTTGGTCGACGTCAACCTCGACCCGCCGTTCCCGAACAAGGACACCTTCATGGCCGCCCGAATGCTGGCCGACGAGGGCTTCATCGAGCAGTTCCGCCCCCGTGTGGTGTCCACGACCCTGGCCGTGGCCTGGGTCGCCGCCGGACGCCGCGCCGCGTACGTCACGGACGGCCACCTGCGCGACAGCGTCCACTTCGCCGCCGGGCTCGCCCTCTGTCAGGCGGCCGGCTGCGTCGTCACCGGGCTCGACGGCCAACCGCTGCACACCGGAGTCGGTGGGCTCGTCGTGGCCGCCGACGATCGGACGCATGCCGCCCTGCTGGCCCTCATCCGCGGCGGCGCGTGAGCCCCGTCGGCTCGGCGGGCCCACGATCCCCGGCGCACCTGCGCCACGGTTCCGCCCGTCCTCGTGGCTTCGCCTCCGCGGACTGCGGCGCAGGCGCGGCGACGACCCGCCGTGCCTGCGCCGCAGTCGCCGGCACCCCCGCTCAGCGGGCGTGCCGCAGGGCCCAGTCCAGCGCGTAGTCGGCGACCTGCTCCCAGCCGGGCTCGGCGCACGTCCAGTGGGAGCGGCCGGGGAACTCGTGGAAGTCGGTGACCGTGCCGGGGGCCTTGTAGTGGTGGGCGTTGGACCGGTTCACCGACGGGGGCATGATGTGGTCCGCGCCGCCCGCGATGAACAGCAGCGGGGCGCGCTGCTCGTTGCGGAAGTTCACCCAGGTCTCCTGCTTGCCGGGGGTGAAGTTGGCGAGCAGCCCGTACGCCCAGACCCAGCTGCCGGGGGCGGGGATCGCGTAACGGTCGTAGGCCGCTTGGGCGTCCTCCTCGGAGAGGGTGTTGGTGAAGGCGTAGTGGAACTGGGCCGGGGTGAACCCGGCCGCCTGGTGCCGCTTCGCCGGGTTGTTGAGGATCGGGAACAGCGACTTGATCTGCGACGGCGGGGTGACCCGGATGCCCTCCGGCGGGGCCGAGTCGATGACGACGCCGGCAGCGCCGTGGCCCCGGTCGAGCAGGAGCTGGGTCAGGGTGCCGCCGAACGAGTGACCCATGATGATCGGCTTCTCCGGCAGCGCCGTGATGATCTTTTCGAGGTGCGCGACGGTGTCGGGCACGGTGACGGTGGCGATCGGCGTCGGGTCGGCCCGCAGCGCCTCGACCTCGACCTCGAAGCCGGGATAGGCCGGGGTGAGGACGGTGTGCCCCTGCGCCTCGTAGTAGGGCACCCAGTGCTCCCAGCTGCGCGGCGTGACCCAGAGGCCGTGGACCAGGACGATCGTGCTCATGAGTCGTACTCCTTGAGGAAGGCGAGCAGGTCGTCGCCGAGCTGCTCCTTGTGGGTGTCGGTGATGCCGTGCGGAGCCCCGGGGTAGACGAGCAGGCTGGCGTTCGCGATGAGCGCGGCCGACGCCATGCCGCCCACCTCGAACGGTACGACCTGGTCGTCGTCGCCGTGGACGACCAGCGTGGGCACGTCGAACCGGGCGAGGTCGGGGCGGAAGTCCGTGGCCGAGAAGGCGGCGATGCACTCGTAGGCGTTGCGGTGCCCGGCGGCCATCGACTGCAACCAGAACGCGTCGCGGATGCCCTGCGACACATGCACGCCGGGACGGTTGTTGCCGAAGAACGGGCCGTCGGCGAGGTCCCGGTAGGTCTGCGACCGGTCGGCCAGCGAGCCGGCGCGGATCGCGTCGAACACCCCGACCGGCACTCCGCCGGGATTGTCCGGACCCTGGAGCATGTACGGCGGCACCGCCGAGACGAGCACGGCCTGCGCGATGCGGCCGGTGCCGTGGCGGCCGATGTAGCGGGCGACCTCGCCGCCGCCGGTGGAGAACCCCACCAGCGTCACGTCCCGCAGGTCGAGGGCGTCGAGGACGGCGGCGAGGTCGTCGGCGTAGGTGTCCATCTCGTTGCCGTGCCAGGTGCGGGTGGAGCGGCCGTGGCCGCGCCGGTCGTGGGCGACGACCCGGTAGCCGTTGCCGGCCAGGAACAGGGCCTGGGCCTCCCAGCTGTCGGAGTTCAGCGGCCAGCCGTGCGACAGCACGACCGGGCGGCCGGCACCCCAGTCCTGGTAGTAGATCTGTGCGCCGTCGGCGGCGGTCACGTACATGATGGTCGGTCCCTTCAGCGGGTCGCGGTCTTGATGAGGTTCGCGGTGGCCCGCGGCTGCGAGATCATCGCGACGTGCGAGGCGGTGACCTCGGTGGTGCGGGCACCGGCCCGCTGCGCCATGAACCGCTGCGCGGCCGGCGGGATCAGGTTGTCGTTGCGGGCGACCAGGTAGAAGCTCGGGATAGACCGCCAGGCCGGCGCGCCGGACGGCTCCAGCAGCGTGTGGACGTCGCCGGGGCGCTGGGTGGCCGCCATGACGTCGGTGGTGGCCTGCGGCAGGTCACCGGCGAACACGTCGCGGAACACGGCCGGCTTGACGTAGCCGTCGACGCTGCCGACGCCGTCGGGGGTCGGGTAGGGGCGGAAGTCCAGCGCCGCCTCGTCGAGCTTGCTGCCGGGGAACTGCAACTGGAGCCCCTGCAACGTCTCGCCCTGGTCCGGGGCGAACGCCGCCACGTACACGAGGGCCTTGACGTTCGGGTTGCCGGTGGCGGCGTTGGTGATGACCATCCCGCCGTACGAGTGCGCCACCAGCACCAGCGGGCCGGGCAGCGTGGTGAGGATGCTGGCCAGGTAGGCCGAGTCGGCCGAGACGCTGCGCAACGGGTTGGCCGGCGCGATCACCGGGTAGCCGTCGCAGCGCAGGAGGCGGGCGACCTCGGTCCAGCCGGAGGCGTCGGCGAACGCGCCGTGCACGAGCACGACGGTCGGCTTCGTCCCGGCCGCCGGCCGCGCCTGGGCCGCGGCGGCGGGCGCCCCGACAAGGGCACCGGTGGCGACCGCCGCGGTTCCGGCGAGCAGGGTACGACGAGTGGTGTGCATCGGTCGGGCTCCTTCCGTGCAGGTCGATGTGCCAATCAGCGTGAGGGAGCGCACCTGCTCCGGGCATCGGTACGTTGACGGTCCTCCGACGGTGCGTACCGACGATCCGCCGGCGCGGCACCGCCCGATCGGCCGGTCAGCGGCGGTCCCGGGGGCGCAGCGGCAACCAGTGCAGGCGGTCGCCCAACCCGTCGGGCGCGGCGGCGAACGCCTCCTCGACCGCCGCCCGCCCCTGGCTGAAGTGCGACCAGCCCTCGTAGTGCACGGGGACGATCGTGCGCGGGCGGACCAGCGTGCACAGCTCGACGGCCTCCGCCGCCGTCAGGCTGTAGTGCAGCCGACCGGTGATCGGGAACCGCACGGCCCCGAGGTGCAGCAGCACGGTGTCGACCGTCATGCGGCGCGGCACCTCCCGCACGCCGCGATACAGCACGGTGTCCCCGGTGATCCAGAGGACCCCGTGCTCCTGGCCGTCCCAGCGCAGCGCGAAACCGACCGTCGCACCGGTGATCGGGCGGCTCAGCGGCGGACCGTGCCGGCACGGCGTGGCGGTCACCTCGATGGTCCGCCGACCGGGGGCGGCCAGCTCCGTGCGCGCCCACGGGCGCAGCCCTCGCGCGCCGCCGCCCAGCCGCCGCGCCCCGGGCACGGTGGTGACGACGACCGGAACCCCGGCGAGGAAGGCGCGGCCCCGGTCGTCGAGGTTGTCGGCGTGGTGGTCGTGGCTGAGCAGGACGGCGTCGACCGGCCCGAGATCGTCGGGGTCGAGGGCCGGACCGTGCTCCTTGCGGGAACTGGTGCCCCAGCCGAACGAGTAGCGGCGGCCGGGACCGTCGAACGTCGGGTCGGTGAGGATGCGCCAGCCGGCCGCGTCGATGAGGGCCGTCGGGCCCCCGATGTGCGTCACTCGTACGTCCTTCAACGATGCCGTCCTCACGTCGTCCGGTCGCGCGGCGGTGGGCACGCGCCGTGGCCAACGATGCACGGGCTGTGGGTGGCGCGCATCCGTACGTTGACTGCCGTACGTCGACCGCGTCAGCCCGTGCCGTGCGGGAACGTCAGCCCGCGCCGTGCGGGAGCGCGGCGAGCGCCTCGCGCAACTGCGACCGGGCGGTGATGCCGAGCTTCGGAAAGATCCGGTAGAGGTGCGAACTCACCGTGCGGTGCGACACGAACAGCCGCTGGCCGATCTCGCGGTTGCTCAGCCCCGCCGCGGCGAGCATCGCCGTCTGCAACTCCTGCGCGGTCAACTGCTCCCGCGACGGCACCGCACGCCCCGCGCTCTCCTCCCCGGCGGCGCGCAGCTCCTCCCGGGCCAGCCGGCCCCAGGCCGCCGCGCCGAGGGCCTCGAAGCCGTCCCGGGCGATCCGCAGCGGCACCCGCGACTCCAGGATGTGCCGGCGGCGGCGCAGCCACGCACCGTACGCGAGGTTCAGCCGGGCCCGGTGCACCGGCCACGCCCCGAGATCCAGGGCGAACGCCTCGGCGAACCGCGCGCCCGCCTCCCGCTCGGGCGCGAGCACGGCGACGGCGTAGGCGAGCGAATGGTGCAGCATCGGCGACGGGAAACGCGCCGCCCGCTGCGCGGCCCGGGCCACGATGCCCCGGATCTCGTCCTGCCGTCCCGACCGGACGGCCGCGTCGGCGAGGTCCGGCAGCGCCCAGCCGGACATGTCGAGGTGGAACGTCACGTCCTGCGGATCGAACGTGCGCACGAGCAGGTCGAGGGCCTCGTCGTGGTGCCCGGCGGCGTTCGCGGCGACCCCACGGGCGTGCTGGGCGGCCTGGGTGGCGAACCGCACCCCCGTCGCCAGCGGGCTGGCCAGCACCTGGTCGGCGAGCCGGTGCGCGGCGTCGCTGTTGCCGCACATCGCCTCGTGCATGGCGCGCGCCGCGCGGGAGGCGACGAGCCAGAAGTGGTCGCCGGTTTCCTCGGCGAGCGCCTCGGCCTCCTCCAGGTCGGCCCGCACCGACGGCCACCGGCCGAGCCACAGCCGGATGTACCCGGCGGAGGACAGGGTGCGGGCCAGTAACGCCGCCCGGCCCCCGGCCCGGTAGCCCGCAGCCGCCGTCGCCATGAACGACGACGCGGTGACGAAGTCGCCGAGGACCAGCGCCGCCCCACCCAGGGAACGCATGCCGTCGACGTCGGCGCGGTCGGGCACCAGCGTGGACAACTGCCGCAGGATCGCGGCACCGAGCGCCTCCGACTGCGCGTAGGCGGCGATCGCCACCGTGCGCGGATCGTCGTCGGCGAGGCCGAGCTTGCCGAGTACGGCCGTGACCCGCGCGCCGACCTCCGGAGGCAGGCTGGCCCACCAGCAGCGCGACGCCGCCCGCCAACACAGCAGCGCCCCCAGGTCCGTGTCACCGGCGGCGTGCGCCTCCACCGCCAGTTCGCAGAGCAGGTCGATGCGGCCCGGGTCATCCATGTCGCCGGGATCGACGATGTCGCGGACCAGGGCCAGCCGGCCCCGGTCGGCGGGACCGCCCGCCGCCGGGTCGGCCTTGGCGGCCAACTGCCCCGCGACCGTACGGTCGTGCAACTGCGACGCGAGTTCCGCCGCCCGCAGCAGCAGCGACGAACGGCGCGCCGGGCTGTCGGTGAGGTCGGCGGCCCGGTCCAGGTCGGCCACCGCCACGCCCAGCGCCCCCCGTTCGAGCGCCCGCGCGGCGGCGGCCTCCAGCTCCGCGCTGGCCTCCTCGTCCGGGCCGAGAACCGCGGCGCTGCGGTGCCAGGCCCGGCGGTCCGGGTCGTGGGCGAGCGCGTCGGCCAGCACCGAGTGCACCGTGAGCCGGGCGAAGTCGCTGACGGAGCGGTACACCGCCGAGCGCATCAGCGGGTGCCGGAACTGCAGCCGCCGCCCCTGGATCTGCAACAGGCCCGCGTCGATCGCCGGCTGGAAGCTGTCCACGGCCACGTCGGTGCCGGTCAGCGCCCGGGCGGCGGCGAGCACGACCGGCAACCGGCAGGTGGTGTCGGCGGAGAACGCGGCGACGACCGCCCGGGTCGGCGCGGGCAACTGCCCGAACCGGTCGGCGAACGCGCTCTCCAGCCGCTCGTTGAGCGGCAGCAGCTCCGGCAGTTCGTCGAGGCTCCCGGACGTGACGCACCGGGGCAGCTCCACCAGGGCGAGCGGGTTGCCCGCCGCCTCCGCCAGGATCCGGTTGCGCAGGCCCGGCGGGAGCCCGGGCGCATGGTCGGCCAGCACCCGCCCGGCGGCGTCGTCGTCGAGTGCGTCGAGGTGCAGCTGGCCGATGCCGCCACCGGCGAGCACGTCGGCGTGCGGGGCACGGACGGCCATGATCGCCACGATCGGCTCGACGGCGAGGCGGCGCGCGACGAAGACGAGCACGTCGAGCGTCTCCGGATCCAGCCAGTGCGCGTCCTCCGCCACGATCAGCAGCGGGGTCCTGGCCGCCCGCTCCCCGAGCAGCTCCAGCACCGACAGGCCGATCGTGAACAGGTCCGGCCGGGTCCCCTCCTGCCCGAACGCGCCCCGCAGCGTGCCCCGTAGTCGTGGGGTCAGCGACGACAGGTCGTCCAGCAGCGGGGCCAGGAGCTGGTGCAGCCCCGCGAACGGCAGCGCCGACTCCGCCTCTGCCCCGCTCGCGGCGAGCACCAGCATGCCGGCGTCGGTGGCACACCGGCGGGCGGCGGACAGGAGCACGCTCTTGCCGATCCCGGCCTGCCCGCGTACGACCAGCGCCGCGCCCCGGCCCGCGCGGCCGTCGGCCAGCAGGCGCGCGACGGCGGCCAGTTCGTCGTGCCGACCGTGCACTGCCGTTCGGCCGTCACCTGACTGGACCATCGACGGCGGCCCCTCCCTCTCGGCGCCACCCGGCTGTGAGCGGCGGCCCGCCCGCCGACCCGGCCCCTCCAGCCTGCGGGCCCGTCAGCGGGCGCGGACCACGTGCCGCACGTAGTCCCCCGGGTCACGACTGGTCGAGGCGGCCGGCGAGCTGTCGTCGGGAGGTGACGCCGAGCCGCTGGAAGACCTTGCGGAGGTGATAGTCGACGGTGTTCGGGCTGATGAACATCGTGGCGCTGATCTCCGCGTTGGTCGCCCCGGCGGCGGCGAGCCGGGCGACCGCCAGCTCCTGTGGGGTCAGGTCGAGCCGCCGGGGCGGCTCGTCGGTCGTCGGCGACCGGCTGATCGCCGCCAACTCGGTGCGGGCCCGCTGGGCGAACGCCGGCGCACCGGCGTCGTCAAAGATCCCGACCGCCCGGCTGAGCTGCTCCCGGGCCTCCCGGCGACGCCTGCGTCGTCGCAGCCACTCGCCGTAGACCAGGTGCGACCGGCCGAGCTCGACGGTCAACGCGGTCGGCCCGAGCGTCGCGACGGCAGCAGCGTGCCACCGCTCGGCGTCGGTGTCGCCGGACACCAGGGCGCGCGCCCGCTGCGCGAGCCCCCTCGTCCAGGCCGAGCCGTTGACCGCCGCCATGTCCTCCAGGAGCTCCACGAACCCGACCGCCTCGTCGGTGCGCCCGATCCTGCTGGCGGCCTCGACGAAGTCCGCGTAGTTCAGTGGCGTCACCTGGAGGAACGGCGTGTCCATGAGCGGCTTCAGCCGCGCGTACGCGTCGTGGTAGCGGCGCTCGGCCAGGTCGCGCACGGCCAGCGCGGACACCCCGGAGGCGTGCACCCCGCCGAAGCCGGACGCCCGTGCCGCCTCGGCGATCGCCTCCACCCCCTCGCGGGGGCCACCGGACCAGGCCAGCAGCGCCGCGTTGACGACGTGCTCGGCGTCGTAGCCGATGGCCCGGCGCAGCTCGCGCACCTGGTCGATGTGCTCTTGCGCCGCACGCGGAGTGCCGATGTGCAGCAGGGACAGCGACAGGACCCACAGGGCGGTGTCGAGCATCTGCACCGAACCCAGGTCCCGGGCGGTCGCGGCGGTCCGCTCCAGGCAGCGGCGGATCGCGGCTTCGTCCCACAACGCCGTCGTCAGCGCGACGCTGATCACGCCGTACTTCAGCAGGTCGGTGCCGTCGAGACCGTCGATGGCCGCCAGCGCGACCCGCAACTCGGGCACGGCCTCCCGATAGGGCCGCAGGATGAACGTGCCCAGGGCGCGCAGGATCGTCGCGGCGACGCTGTCGCCGCGCTCCGCGCCGTTGTCTCGCTGTGCGCCGTTGCCGCGCTCTGCGTTGTGGCCGAGACCTGCGCCGTCGAGCAGCCGCCGGCCCAGCGCCGGCAGCGGGACGTCGCGCCCCAACCGCTCCACGACGAGCGCACGCAGGAACGCCTGGAGCAGTGCCTCCTGCTCGGCCGCCGCATCGTGGCCGTGGAAGCAGGAGGCCGCCGTGAGCATGTCGGCGGGGCCGCGTACCACGTCCGGGCCGGCGGTGAAGAACGCGTGGTCGACCCGGACGCGGGTCAACCGGCCCTGGGTGACCGGATCCAGCGCCTCCGCGCTCACCTCGTCCACCAGGCTGCGCGCCAGCCCCGCCGCCCCCGCCGCCAACGCGGCCTCGGCCGCCGCGACCAGCCGGCCGTTGCGGACCGGCCCCGGCGGGGTCAGCCTCGACGCCTGCGTCAGGACCCCGGCCCGGGACGTGAACCCGCCGCGCCGCCCCGCCAACTCCGCCACCCGTTCGAGCCGGTCGGCGACGTGCTCGTCGGTGCCGATCGTCGCCTTGGCCGCGTGCCAGGCCGCCAACTCGACCAGCCCCAGGGACTCCGCCGCCTCGGCCAGCGCACCGTGGACCCGGCGACGTTCGGCCCCCGCCGCGCCGTTGTATGTCGCCGAGGGCACCAGCGCGTGACGGAATCGCAGCGACGTGCCGAACTCGACCAGTCCCCGCAGCTCCGCCTCGTCGCCCCACGTGCCGGCGAGCCCGAGCCGCCGCGCCGCCGTCCGGACCAGGTCCACGTTGCCCGTCGACTCGGCCGCGGCGATCAACAGCCACAACTGCTGCTGCGGCGTTGCCCGGCGTACCTGACGCAGATAGAAGGCCTCCAGGCGGCCACCCACCGGAATCGGCTCGGCGCCGACGCTGGACTGGGTCAGCTCCCGCACGCTCAGCTCGTCGGCCAGGTCGATCAGCGCCAGCGGATTGCCCCCGGTGGCGGCGGCGACCCGCGCGGCCGTCGCCGGATCGATCGGCTCCCGCGACACCGACGTCAGCAGCCGCACCGCGGGCCCCGTCGCCAGGCCGAGTAGGCGAAGCACGGGCAGCCCGGCCAGCCGTTCCGCGACCTGTGGCTCGTCCCGGGCGGCGAACACGAACGCGACGCGGTCCGCCTCCAGGCGACGAGTCACGAACGCCAGCACGTCCAGGGACTCGGCATCGAGAAGATGGGCGTCGTCGACCACGCACACGACCGGCGACGTCGAGACGACGGCCGCCGTCAACAGGCCCAGCACGCCGAGGCCGACGAGATAACGATCCGGCGGCGGGCCGTCCGCCAGCCCGGTTGCGACCTGCAACGCCTGCTGCTGCCGCTGTGGAAGGACCATGACGTGATCGCGCAGCGGAATCGTCAGCCGGTGCACCCCGGCGAACGGGATGGCGGACTCCGCCTCGTAGCCGTCCAGGCGCAGCAGCCGGAAGCCTTCCGCCGCCGAGGCCGTCGCCTCCAGCAGCGCTGTCTTTCCGATCCCCGGCTCGCCGTTGACCACCAGCCCACCGCCGTGGCCACCACGGGCCGCCGTCAGCAACTCGTCGATCCGCCGTAGCTCGTCGTCCCGGCCGAGGAGCCGGGCGCGCCGATCACCTGCGGCAGGCGGCCCGCCCCAGGTCACGTCGGCCACGACTGGTTACGGACGTGTCGCCGGGACCGCAACTGGTTCTCACGTCTGCGCACGCTGTCATCGTCGCACCGCGAACCGTGCTGCGGCAGTACCGAGATCCTGGGTGGGGGCCGACCGCAGGTGGTGTCCCGGACGTCGCCGGCCGCCGCGCGCACTGGGGTTAGAGGACCGAATCCGCCTGCCCGGCTGGGGTCTCGGGAGCGGGTTCGGCCTCCATGCGTCGGGGCCTTCCGGGCGAAGATGCAGGTACGCCGCGTCGGCCACCGGCCCGCCGTCGAGGGCGAGGGGTGTGCCGGGGCCACGCGTCGTGCTGCTCAGCGTCTCGTGCCTCTTCGACCACCAGCACGTCGGCCGCCCGCCACGTGGGCGGATGGAGCGGTGGCTGGTGCGAACAGCCCGCCCGGATGTGGGCAGGGTGCTACGAGACGCGGGGATCCCGATCAGAACGGGACGAGCGCCTTCCCAGCCCCGGTGCCGGGGCGGATGGCGGGGAACTCCGGCCCTTTCCAGTGGCCGATCGGCGCGCGGGAGATGGCTGGAACTGCCTCGGGGGGCGTCTCCAAGCTCATGTCCACTCCCGGGTCGACGGGCCGGCGCTGTCTGCTGGAGAAGCTAGCCGCCGCCGCCTGCCCCGTCAACCGGTGAAGACGTATCGTTACGCCTGCTCAGCCTGCCTGTCGGGCGGTCGGGGCGGCCGGCCCTGCCGACTCGCCCCCTCGCGCGATGCGAGATCCCATTCCGCATCTTGACAGGGTTCCTGGTGGCACGTACGTTCGCTCCAAGTCGGCGAGGCGTCAGGGTGCTGCTGGGGTGCAGCCCGTCAGCCTGAACCGACCGGCGACCAACCCTGCTCGGCCATTCCGTGAATCCGCCCGAGGCCCCTTGCGGCACCGGGCCGGATCCCACCGAAGCAGGCACGCGGTCACACACACCCCCTTCCAAGCCAGGGCAAGACGCGTCGAACCGAGACCGCAGGGCGATTCCAGTGCCAGGCGGGCGAGTTCGCAGCGGTGGAGCCCGTATCGCGTCGTAACCGACAAGCGCCTACCCGGCACCGGTCCCTGCTGTTGCCAGCACCGGTGGGAAATGCCGGGTCCCGTGTGGACACATAGGAGTGACAAGATGATTTCACGACGTATCGGTGCGGCGGCGGCCGTCACCGCCCTGCTTTTCGCCAGCGCCTGCGGCGGGGGCGACGACGCCGCCGGCTCCGCGAACGCCACGACGAAGGTCTCCGTCACGACGTTCGGCTGCGAAATCTGGAACACCTGGGCGATCTCGAAGGGCGTCTACGCGAAGCACCGCCTCGACGTCGAACTGGTCCGGTCCGGGGGCGGCTCGGCCGCCGTCGCCGCGGTGCTCTCCGGGGCGGCCGACTTCGGGTACGTCAACGGATACACCGCGATCAACGCCTACAACACCGGCTTCCCCATCCAGATGGTGTCCGGCGCCAACGTCAACGCGCTGCCGCCGGCCAAGCCCGCGCAGGGCGTCTTCGTCGGCAAGGACTCCCCGATCACGTCGCCCGCCGACCTCGCCGGCAAGAAGATCGCGGTCAACGAGATCAACGGCATCAACCAGATCGTGACCGCGAGCTGGCTGAAGGCCAACGGGGTCGAGCCGGAGAGCGTGAGCTTCGTGGCGCTGCCCTTCGCCGAGCAGATCCCCGCAGTGCTCAGCGGGCGGGTCGACGCCGCCCAGCTCGGCTACTCGCTGCTCGGCAACAACAACGACGGCGTACGCAGCCTGGCGGACCCCTTCGCCAGCAGCAACAAGGTCTACATCGCGACCTACGTCGCCGCCAAGAGCTTCGTGGCCAAGGGCGACGCGGCGAAGCGCTTCCACGAGGCGATGACCGAGACCGCCCAGCAGCTCAACGACCCGGCCAACAAGGACGAGTCGTTCCGGTTGCTCTCCGAGTGCCAGAAGGTGCCGGCCGAGACCCTCGCCGCCCAGCCGCAGAACGCCATCGAGGCCGCCGTCGACCTCGCCGCGCTGGACCGGATGGCACAGCAGATGGTCGACCTCAAGATGATGCAGAAGAAGCCCGATCTTGAGCCTTTCGTCACCGACTTCGCCCGGTCCTGAACCGGCGACCGGCGACCGTCAAGGGAGAGGACGTGACAGGGGTGTCGGATGTTCGAGTGAGCCACCCGGTCAAGGCTGATGTCCCCGCCCCGTCGCCCCCCGGCGTGCCCACCGCGGCACGCCGGAGGGGCCCGACGCCCGACTGGGCGTACGGGCTGGCGGGCATCGCGACGATGTTCGTGGTGTGGGAACTCGTGGTACGCACCGGGGCCGTCTCGGCGGACTCCCTGCCGTACCCGGCGGCCACCATGCGGCGGGCCGGCGAACTCCTCGTCGACGCGACGTTCCTGACGGAGGTGGCACAGACCCTGTGGGCCTGGCTGCTCGCCATGCTCGCCGCCAGCGCCGTCGGCATCCCGCTGGGCCTGACCCTCGGCTACTTCTCCGCGTTCTACCGACCCTCGTCCTCGGTCGTGCACGCCGGCCGGTCGATCCCCTCCTCGGCGTTCCTGCCGATCGCCATCCTGCTGTTCGGCCTCGGCACCCAGATGAAGGTGTCGCTGGCGATCTACGCGATCTTCTGGCCGATCCTGCTCAACGCCATGTACGGCGTGCGCGACACCGAACCGCTCATGCTGGCCACCGGCCGGAGCATGGGCTGGGGCAGAACGCGGCTGCTGACGAGAGTCGTGCTGCCCTCGGCCGCCCCGTCCATCGCCACCGGCCTGCGGGTGGCCAGCTCGACGGCGCTCATCGTGGTGCTCTCGGCCGAACTGCTCGGCGCCACCAGCGGGGTGGGCACGGTGATCACCACGTACCAGCAGGCGCAACGACCCGACTTCGTCTACGCGGGGATCCTCCTCGTAGGGCTGCTCGGGATGGCCCTCTACTACGGCTTCAACCTGGTCGAACGCCTGGTGGTCCCCTGGGGCCAGGCCCAACGGGAGAGCGGACGATGAGCGATCACGGTGCGAAGCGGTCGAGCCTGGCCGCCTCGGCGCAGGCGATGGGACGCGGCGTGCAGTCGCTGTGGCTGCTCGCGGCCCTGCTGGCGGTGTGGGAGATCGCCGCCCGGCTGGCCGGGTCCCTGTTCGTCCCGCCGGTGTCGCAGATCTTCGTCGCGTTCGTCGACACCTGGCTCTCCGGCTCGCCGTCGTCGCTCTTCCTCAGCGACCAGTTCCGGGTCGACGTCCTGCCCAGCCTCGCCCGACTCGGCCTCGGCTACGGCGCGGCGGCGGCGATCGGCATCAGCGCCGGCATCCTGATCGGCGTGTGGCGACCCGCCGGAGCGTTCTTCAACCCGTTGATCCGGCTGGGCATGTCCGTGCCGGTGACCGCGCTCCTGCCCATCGCCATCGTGCTCTTCGGCATCACCAGCGGAATGAACGTCTTCCTCATCGCCCTGGGCTGCCTGTGGCCGATCCTCATCAACACCTATGACGGGGTACGGGGACTCGACCGCACGGTGGTCACCGCCGCCAAGAGCATGCGGCTGACCCGACGCCGCTACTTCCTCCAGGTCCTGCTGCCCGGCGCCAGCCCCGCGATCTTCGCGGGAATGCGGATCAGCATCGGGATCGCCCTGGTGCTGATGGTGATCTCCGAGCTGTACGCCGCCACGGCGGGCCTCGGTTTCTACATCGTGAGCCAGCAGCGGCTGTTCCGATTCCCGGAGTTGTGGGCGGCCATCGTGCTGCTGGCGGTGCTGGGCATCCTCTTCAACGCCATCTTCGCCGTCGTCGAGAGGGTGCTGCTCAGCTGGCACCGCAACGTGCGGCCAGAGGGCGCGGAGGGCCACTAGCGGGTCTCGCACCCACAACTCCCCGAGCCGACAGTTCCCCGCGCCCACAACTCCCCGCGCCGCCAACTCCCCGCGCCGACAACTTTCCGCGCCGCCGACGACAACGACATCAGGTAGAGGAGTCCCGGATGAATCCCGTGACGATCCAACCGCACCAACCGGGCCCCGGCACCGACACGCCCGTGCTGGCCGTACAGGAACTCGGAAAGTCCTACCCCTCGCGCAAGGGCGACGTGCTGGCCGTCCGCAGCATCGACTTCGCCGTGCACGCCGGCCAGTTCGTGTCGGTCGTCGGCCCGTCCGGCTGCGGCAAGACGACCCTCATGATGTGCATCGCCGGGCTTCTGCCCATCACCACCGGGGCCGTCATGTTCCGGGGGGAACGCATGTCGGGCCCGCGGGACGGCGTCGCGGTCGTCTTCCAGGACTACAGCCGATCGCTGTTCCCCTGGCTCACCGTCGAGAAGAACGTCGCCCTCCCCCTGCGGGACCGCGGCCTGCCCCGCACCGAGATCCGCGACCGCGTACGAGAATCACTGGAGATGGTGGGCCTGGCCCACGCCGCGGCGCTGCACCCGTGGCAACTCTCCGGCGGCATGCAACAGCGCGTGGCCATCGCGCGGGGCCTCGCCGTACGGCCGGAAATGCTGATCATGGACGAGCCCTTCGCCTCGGTGGACGCCCAGACCCGGGCCAGCCTGGAGGACCTGCTGCTCAAGGTCTGGGCGGAGACCGGCACGACGGTGCTGTTCGTGACCCACGACATCGACGAGGCCGTCTACCTGTCCGACCGGGTGGTCGTGCTGTCGCAGGGGCCGTCCGTCGTCGTCGAGGATCTGCCGGTCGAACTCGACCGGCCCCGCGACCAGATCGCGACCAAGCAGACGGCGCTCTTCGGCGAACTCCGCGAGAACGTCTACTCCCTGGTCATGGCGTCACAGCGGCGCACCTCCCTGTCCGGCGACCCGCACTGCCCCGTCGCACGCCGATGCCCGGTCGCGCCGCCCCGGAACCACCACCGGGAGCGCGACCGGGCACGTCGGCGTCGTCCCTGCGTTGTGGTGCGTCCGGGCAGGGCGCTCCGTCGGACCCGAACCTGCGGCCGCGCTCAGCGCCTGGTCTCGTACCTCGTCAGCACCACGCCGTCAGGGAACGTCCGGGTCTCCACCAGGGTCAGGTTCACCCAGTTGTCGAGGGCCGTGAAGAACGGCTTACCGCCGCCCAGCAGGACCGGGTGGGTGACGAGCGTGTACTCGTCGATCAGCCCGGCGCGCATGGCCCCGGCGGCGAGGGTGGGGCTGGAGATGTCCAGGGAGCCGCCGTCCTCGGCCCTGAGCCGCGCGATCTCGGTGACCGCGTCGCCGGTAAACAGGCGCGCGTTCCAGTCGACCGTGCTGATCGTCGAGGAGAACACCACCTTCGGCATGTCCCGCCAGCGGCGGGCGAACTCGATCTCCGCCGGGGTGGCACTCGACCGCTGGTCGGCGGTCGGCCAGTGGGAACTCATCGTCTCCCACAGCCTGCGCCCGTACAGGGCCGTGCCCGTCGCCCCCACCCGGTCGGACCACCACTGGAACAACTCGTCGCTCGGCACACTCCAGCCGAGGTCGTCGCCGGGCGCGGCGATGTAGCCGTCCAGGCTCAGGTTCATGCCGAAGGTCAGTTTCCGCATCGTGCCAGCCTCTCGTGGGTTGGTGCTCGGCATACAGACCAGCACGGCGCGGAAGAATCATCGGTCAGGCCACACCGAGAGCCGGCTGACCGGAGGAAGAGGCGGCGTGCCCGCCGGGCCCGGTTGTCCTGATCATGGACACCGGGCTGGTGGCCTGTGGTGGGGGATGTGCGCCCGGCAGGATTCGAACCTGCGGCCTTGGGATTAGAAGTGGCATTCACGTTCTGATCCCTGGCTTCATCAGCTTCACCAGCTGCGCAAACTCTTGCTTTGGCCATCCCTGGTTTCTCTGTTGGCCTGCATTTCGCACCACGAGTAGCTCCACGGTCGGCCAGGAAGGTGGGGCGGGGTGCCTTGCGATGCGGTAACCGAACGTAATCCGCCGCCTGAGGTCCACCGATGTGGTTCAAACTTTCTGTACGTCTTCAAGGCGGCCCTGAACGGGCCGCACGCGCCGCCGCCTGGGCGCGCGTCCGGCGCTCCGCTGTCGCTCCACGCCGGGCCACGCAAGACGCCCGTTGGCTGGCGCGGAGAGCGGGATGCCCGGGGCCACCAGCAGACGGTAGCGCCGAGAGTGGCTGAGGTCCGTGGGCCGGCAGCCGGCCGGGACGCGGCGGTCGTGTCGCCGCCGCGCCGTAGGGCGACTCGCTGTCGGCCGTGGTGGGGATACGGCGCGGAGGATGCGGGGCCGCCCCTCCGGCCTCAAGGGCGCTTCGCGTCGCTGCGCGACGGCCCTGCGGGCTGCCCTTGACCCTGGAGCCTCTGCGACCCCTCGGGCCGGCGTTGCCGGCAGGCGAGGGCCTGCCCGAATAGCACGCACCGCATCCCCACCACAGCCTTGCCGTCCGGCCACTGCACGCCCGCGTCAATATCCGCTTGACGTGAGGTGCCGCAATCACACAGCCCGCTTAGTTAACTTGGCTGCGTCCACCGTCTACAAGCTGATCGATCACTTCTGCGGTTAGCTCCTCAGGGCTTGTCAACAGGAGGTCATGGGGCCACCTCATCAGCTCGGCGTGACCGCAATATCCCCAGAGGACGCCTACGCCTTTGACTCCAGCTTTACGAGCCGCCTCTAGGTCCTTCGGCTGATCACCGATATACACGGCAGCATCAGCGGCTACGCCGAAACGCTTAAGAGCGATTTTGATGCCCTCGTCCTTATTTCCGCGGGTATGGTTGTAGGTCAAAACTTCTTCGAACAAGGCCCGAACGTCGGCAGGAAGTGATGCGGCAGCACGACGGGAAGGCTGTGCGGTGATAGCAGCTACCCGTATCCCGCGGTCTTTCATCTCCCGAATCGCCTTCACTACTTCATCAAAAACCCGGACGTTTTGGCATGCATCGACGAATGTCCTGTCGTACTCCCTGCGGTATACCTCATAGGCGTTCCGCACTCCTAGGTCGGCGAGAGCTAGGTGCGGTGCCTTGGTCACAGCAACTGTCTCCGGTTGAATGTCAGCGCCCGTGTACTTCGCCGCAATAGTGGCGATGGCCGCTGCTGAGGCGTCACGCGTATCTACAACCACCCCATCGATATCAAAAAGGGCAGCTTTGGGTTTGACCATGACTGCTTCATTCCTGACATGGAAGAGTGCTGACTGACCAGAATCATCCTGGCCGCTGCTCGACCAGATCTCGCCTAACGTGTCTTCCACTACCTCAACGACCTGGTCGAAGCGTTCGATGACATGTGCACCGCGCCTCACTAGCTCCTCGGCCCAGCCCGTATCCCCGACTCGCAGGTTCCGGCTGAGCAAGAATACTGGCCGGCCGTGCTTAAACGAGAACTCTGCCTGAATAATGGAACCGCAGCCCGGCTTGCCTTCAATGATGACAGTGCCTAGCGCGAGTGTGCACATTACTTCATTGCGTGCAGGAAACATCCAGCGCTGCGGGCCTACGCCGGTCTGGAATTGGCTAATGACTGCGCCATTCCCCGGAATCTGCCCGTAGAGATTCAGATTCTCCTTTGGATATGCATGATCGATGCCATGCGCAATCACCGCGTAGGTTTTGCCTGCCGGAGGCTGCAAAGCAGACCGATGAGATGCGCCATCGATCCCCTTGGCAAGGCCGCTCACAACCGCAATGTCCGCCTCGACGCACTTGCGGGCAAACCTGGTCGCAGCTGCCACGCCTTCATCGCTCGGGTCAACCCTGCCTACAAGTGCCAAGGCGCGTGTTGGCAGACTTTCAATGTCGCCCTTGTAGAAAAGGACCGGAGGTCGTCCTTCCCAGAGCGAGAGATTCTGCGGGTAGTCAGAATCTGACCACAGCTTAAATCCCCCGCCGAGCTTGAGAGTCTGTTCAACAGCCTCCCGATAACGGCTAGCATCGGCCGTCGCTAGAAAATCTCGCACCCGAGAGGGGGTTTTCGCCCCCGAGTTCAAAAACTCTAGCGCATTGCCGGGAGAGCCGAATCGCGTGAGCAGATCGAGCACGCGGCGAGGACCAAGGCCGGGCGCGTCAAGCATCAGCAGGATTTCTGCGGCCTCCGCCTTACGTAGGTCGCTGGCTGCATATGACACAGTTCATCCCCCAACCTCTAGCGCGGACCTCCCCAACGAGTTCCTGGTTATTCAGAAACGTCCACGAGCTGTTAAGCTGTCGCCCTAAGGTGAGCGCTGTAACCGATTGAGCGCCAGCGTGACGCAGCGCTGCAGCCGCACTGGCAATAGACGCGCCTGACGTCCAAGTATCGTCCAATAGTATAACGGATTTTCCTTGAACGCTATTGGATGTCACGATGTAAGCGTCAGGCTTCAATTCTCCCCGTTTGGGGCGAGAAACGGCCCGGTTCCTTGAGATGATGTCGAAGCGCCACTGAAAGGGCGGCTCGCCGCCACCCACGGGAGCAGCTATGCGCTCCAGGTGATCGAACCCTCTCTCAAGATTATCGCTGGGCACGGCCAGTGCCAGGTCAAACGGACCGTAGGCCTTTTTAACGCAGTCGCCATGTCGGGTGGTGAAGTACCACAGCAGTGATCGGAGTGGACCTTCCAGCCACTGGACACCGAAATCCTTGTACCGATGCAGCATCGATTCGAGGCCTTCGTCAAGGCTGTATGTAATGGGTATCAGGGCAGTGACCTCATTACCATAATTTCTGCATTGAGGGCAGCGTGCGAAAGGTGTGCCGTTGTACATTGTGCCCACAGCGCCTCCGCACAGGCTGCAGGAGATTGCCGGCCGTGGTGCCGCCTCCCGGAGGACGTCCTGGCCGAGAAGCCACTGCATCCAGTCAGTCACCGTGGGCGGCGAGCTTGCAAAGACGGGCCTGCTGAAGTCCCGATATCCGGCCACGACTCCCCCTTCCCTAGCGTGCGCGTGATCGTACGCGCAGTGAGGGTCGTGCACGGGGAAGCTCGTACGCATGTTCCAAACCTATGGGTGGGTGTGACGCTCTGACGCGTAGCTCGCTCGGCACTCATAACGGTTCGTGCGGGGCTGCGGTAACTAACGGACGGCCGATGACCATGGCTTTCTGGGGTTTCCCGGGGCAGTAGGAGCCTGCCCAACCAACACTCAGAGCGCCAACCAGGCAGCACCAAATGCACATAGTCGCGTTACCGTCTCACCGGGCAATACGGGCGAACGTGACAGCAGTAAGTGACTTTGGTGGTTCAGGAGATGCCGCCGTGAGCAGCAGGTGGATAGCCTGCCGGTACTGCGCCTTGCCCCAAGGGCAACGACCGGCGAGCAACTTCGCAACGAAGGCGGTTGTTGTTGGGGAGGGCTGAACCATCTCGGCATCTCGGCATCTCGGCAAGGGTGCCGTTGAGCTGCGAAAACGTGTGCCGAGATCGTTTATGGTCCGCTGGTTCATCTCGGCAACCGGGCTTTAATCTCGGCACGAGGTTGCCGAGTTGCCGAGTTGCCGAGATCGGTTTTGGTCCATTGGTTTGATCTCGGCAGGCTGTTTGCCCTGCTAGCTGGCCGGTTCCGCCGAGTTGCCGAGTTGCCGAGATGGTTCAGCGGGTTTCAGTCGTCGTGCTGCTCTACCCAGAAGACGGCTCGGTTACCGCGCTCGTGTTTGCCGGCTCGAACGACGTGGTTGCCGCGCCAGCGTCCGGCCTGCCCGGTGAGCAACCGGCCGAGTTGCAGCGGGTTGGGTAGGCGTCCGGCGTGGGTGGTGATGAACTGGCCGTCCCACGGGTCGTTGATGTCGCTGCCGAGGTGCATCGGCTCGGCGTCGCGGCGTAGGTCGGCGGCGGTCATCGCTCGACTGCCGTGGCGGTCGTGCCAGGTGGTGAGGAACGCGCGCCAGCGCGTTTCGTCTTCGTCGATCTCGCGGACGTCGGCGGCGTTGGTGAGGAACCCGTCGATGCCGTGGTGGGCGAGGAACCCGCCGAGGGCTTGCGCCCACGGGGTGAACTGCCGCATCGATACCCCGGTCACCCGTGGCGCTCCCTGACGGGTCCAGTCGAGGACGAGGACCAGGAGGTGCCACAGGACGGTGAGTTGGTTGGCCGGGTCGGTGATCCACTGGTCGAGGTGCGGGATGCCGAACCCGGACTGATCGCGCAGCTCGGGGCGGGGCATGTTCGGGTCGAGGTGGACGCGAACGGTACGGGATGCCATGTCGCCACCGACCTGGAGGTTGTTGCCGGTGGCCATCCACAGCCGGTCGTTGACGGTGGCGACGTTGCGGGACGCGCCGAGCTGTCGATCCGACCACACGCCAGTGGTGACGAGTTGGGCGAGCACGGCGGAGTCGATGACCGTCCCCTCGGCGAGGTTGTCCCAGATCACCACCCCCACCTGTTCGGCGAGTACGGCAGTGATGGACTTGCGTAGCTCTTCGTCGGAGTACGCCCACGGCATGATCCGCTGCCCGTAGAGCATGCCGGGACCAGCGGTCAGGATCGTCTTCCCGGACGAGGGCATGGTGGCATCGATCAGCGCAAACGGCGTCAGCGAGCGGGTGAAGTGCCGCAGGATCGGCGTCGCCAGCAGGGCCACGTAGTTGGCCCGGTCGGCGGCGCTGGCCCACGGGAAGTCGCGCAGGAACCGGCCGAGCAGGAACGTCCGGGCTTGCCGTACCTGCTCGGCGGTGGGCTCATCCGGCACGGGCGGCAGGGCGACCTTCGACGCAAGGTAGAGGCCGGTGGCCGGGTCGTAGCCGGGCCGCTGCAACAGGGTGCCGTCGCGGCGCAGGACCGGGGCACCGATGATCCCGCGCAGCGGTGGCACGTTCGGCCACGTCTTTGCCGCGAGCACGGACGACAGGATCTCCCTCGGCGGGGTCACCTCCTCCTCGAACACCTCCGGATTGCCGCCGTCGCCCTTGCGGCTCTTGAGCCGGTACACGTAGGCGTGCTCGGCGAGTAGCCCGGCGAGCCCGGCCGGGGTGACCGCGCTGGCTGCGACGGGTAGTGGGGAATCGTCGTCCGGGCCGGTGGTGAGGCCACCGGAGACGGCTTCCATGTGGACCAGCGACCCGGCCGACACGTACGTGTCAGGTAGGACACCGTCGACCAGCGCGGCCTTGAGGACCCGGATGGTTTCCGGCCCTGAACCAACCTGTAACCGGGGGGCGCTCATGCCGCCACCACCCGAGGCTGCCGCGCGCCGACCCGTAGGCCGGACGCGATCGTGCGGGCGATCTCACCCGGCCGCAGCCCGATGGACAGGGCGGCGGGTTCGAGAACCGCGGTGACGTCGTCGTCGGTGAGCGCGCCCCCGGCGGCGAGCTGCCCGAGGGCGACGGCGGACGCGAACAAGGCGTGGTTGCGGCGGCCTTCCGGCGCGGAGGTCAGGTGCGCCACCTGCCGGTGGATCGCGGCGGCGATGTACCGGCCGCGCCGGTCGACGTCGAGGGTCACCGTGACCGCCTGCCGGACCGGCGGCGGGGCGGGCGCGATGAGCTGGCCGAGCCAGTCGGGCAGAGGGGCGGGGTCGACGTCGAGCGCGACGGTGTAGCGCCGGCCGTGGGCGGTACTGCCGGCGGCGACGACGTAGCCGCCGTGGGCGCGGGTGTCGACCAGCCACCCGAGCGCCCCGGCGGTGTTTCGCAGCGTCGGCCCGCTGGAAGGGTGGCGGTAGTAGAGGTGGGTGCCGCCTCGCCCGGTGGTCACCGTGTACGTGGTTTCGATGCGCTGGCCGTGCTGGTGGCAGACGGTGGCGAAGACGTCCACACCGTTGCCGCACAGGTCATGGTCGGCCGGCGGAATCTGACCCGGCTTGGGCACGTCCAGGTCGACCACCACGAGCCGGGACGGTCCGCAGGCGAGGCCGATTCCGTACGGCCGGACCGACCATGCGCGGCGGATGCGGTCGGGGTCGGTGGTGGCACGGGCTTCCCAGCCGAGGTGCCGGCCGGCGGCGCGGCAGCGGGGGTCGGTGCGGTCGCACCGGTCGGCGGCGTGGTTGGGAAACGCGGGCCGCTTGTCGTCGGGGCGCAGCGGGAAGACGTGCCATCCGCGTGCGGCGTGGGCGAGTGCGGCGGCGAGCAGGTCAAGGTGGGACATGGTGCCTCCGATCGGTGGGTGCGGGCGGGGTCAGCGGCGGTGGGTGAGTAGCGCCCAGATCACGAAGCCGGCGACCGCGATGACGGCGGCGGCGGTGAGGGCAGCGGTGGTGAGGTCGCGGATGAGCCATCCGGTGACGCGGGCGCGGGTGAGGGCGGCGTCGGCGTGCCACGCGATGCGTTCGACGCGGCGGCCGAGGGGGATACCGAGAGTGACGCCGAGGATGGTGCCGAGGGCGAGTGCGGCGAGCGCTACGGCGGCCGGGTTCATGGCTGCTCCCTGGTTTCGGGCGTGGTCGACCGGCCGTGGATTCCACGTGGATTCCACGGCGAGTTTGTCTAGGTGGGGGGCCGTGGAATCGGTGTGGATTCCACGTGGATTCCACGGCCCCGACAGGGCTGCGTCAGGCGGTGCGCAGGATGCGGTACCGGCCGTTGCGGTTGATGGCCATAAGCAGCGGTTGGTTACCGGCGGTGAGCTCGGCGAGGGCCTTGGACAGCCACTTGGCCGTGTAGCCGGTCGCGGCGAGCACGTCACCCAGGTCGGCCGGTCGCACCTCGGTGTGTCCCTGGGCGGCGAGGGCGCTGATGTGCTCGCGCAGGATCGCGCGGGCATGCTCGGGGCTGGACTGCTGGGGCAGAGCGAGGGAGAACCGGCGCGGCGTGGGGGTGGTGTCGAGTTCCTGTGAGGGGTCGACGTCGTCGGGCGGGTCGTTGGGGTTGACGCCGGGGCGGGCGGCCATGGCGGGCACCTCCTGGTCCTCATCGTCGTCGGCGGCCGGTTGGGGGCCGGGTGACGGCTTGACGGTGTCGGTGGGCATGACAGGCGCGAGAGCACGCGCGGTGACCGGGTCGAGCGGACGGCGGACGGCGGTCCAGCCGGTGACTGCGGCGGCCAGGTCGGCGCGCTGGGCGAGTTCCGAGCGGCAGGGGATCGGCCACCGGCCGGTGGGGATGCCGGGCGACTCGATGTAGAGGTAGCCGGGTTTGCTGCTGCCCCACGACTCGGGGGATGCTCCGGCGTCGACGGTTTCGCCGGAGAGCGCCAACGACGGGTCGTCGCGGCTGTCGATGCCGAAGCACACGTTCGTAGCGAACTGGCTGCGGAGCGACGTCGGGGCCCGGTCGTGGGTCCAGCGCTGCTGGGACAACACGAGGGAGATGCCGGCCGACCGTGCCCGTTCGGCCACCTGAACGAGGGCTGGGTGACCGGACCACGCGGCCGACTCCTCCACCCACACCGTCAGGTGCGACAGCGAGCATCCCGGCATCCACTCGGTCAGGTCCTCCCGGCCCAATGCCTCAGTGCGGGCGGGGATGACCTGCTCGGCGAGGACGTCGAAGAACGCTTCCGCGTGGTCGTCTTCGGTGACCAGCAGCGTCAACCCGCCCTTGACCGGCTTGACGGTCTGGTCTCGCTTGACGGTGTCGACCACGATGAGCGCGCCGTCGGTGCGGGTCAGGTAGTCGGTCATGACCACCAGGGCCCATTCGGTCTTGCCCGAACCGGTCATGCCGGTCGCCCGGACGTGGGTGGCGGGGCGGACGCCGGGCCGGCCGGTGAGCCACAACCCGACCTGCTCGCCGTCCTCGGCGATGCCGAAGCGAAGCGGCGCGTCCCCGACGGAGCGGCCGGGGGCGGACGGGCCGGCCCACGGGATCGTGTCGCGGAGCTGGTCGACGGGCACGACTTCGATGCGGCCGGTCCGCACCGAGTCGGGGTCGCGGTGCACGCGCACGGCGGTCGGGGCGACGTCGAGGGCGGAGGCGATGGACTCGCGGGAGCCCTCGACGTCGGAGAGGGTGTCGCCGTGCGGCATCGTGATCGACGCTTTGACCTTCGCCCCGTCGATCTTCGGTCGGCCGATGCGGGCGTCGCGCAGCGCGGCGACCGCATCGGCGAGCCCACCGCCGGTGGTGCGGGCGGGTTGCTCGTCGGGGTTGGCCTTGGCCATAAGCCGCATCACCGCGACCGCGACCGACGCGGCGACGGTGCCGCCGGCCCACACGTCCAGCCACGGCCGTTCCCACGGTGCGCCGATGGTCGCCCCCAGCGCCCATACCGACCCGGACGCGGTGAGCAGGGTCGCCACCCGCTGCCGGATGACACCCCGGGCGCGACCGGTGGCCCAGGTCAGCGCGGTGAGTCCGCCGCCGGCGGCGGTGATGCCGGCGGCGGCCCACGGGTTGCTGCCCCACCAATGGTGCGACGCGGCGGCGGCCGGCCACGCGAGGAGGCAGCCGGTGGGGCAGGCGAGGTAGGGCAGGAGCGCCGAGCGCAGGTCGACGTTGTAGGTCATCGGGGACAGACCGCCGTTGCGGGGCATCCGGGACGGGCGGGGCCGCTTCATCGGCCACCCCCGCCGCCGTTGGTGAAGCGGAAGTCGGACTTGCGGGGCCGGTGGCCGACGGCCTCCAGCTCGGGCAGGTAGACGGCCTCGAAGCGGGTCGACGCGGTCACGATGTACTGCGACGCGACCACCAGGGCATCACTCGCGTGGGTGATGGGCTTGGCGACCTGGCGGGCGCGCGCCCGGCCGGTGAGTCCGCCGATGACCACCCCGCCGGAGACGGCCCGAAGTCGGGCGTCCAGCTCGGAGGCGGTCACGCCCAGCTCCAGGGCGGCGGCGTGCAGGACCCGGCGGGTGTCGTTGAACCACTGGGACAGGGCGACGTTGTCGGTGAGGGCGTCGGCGCCGGTGAAGATGCCACGCTGATCGTGGGTGCCTGCCATGCTGATGGTTCTCCTTCGTGGAGGGCCGGGCGCGGAACGTTTCTCAGGCGTGCGCCGCGCCCGGCGCAAACAGGTGGGATGGGGCCGGTCGGCCCCCGCACCCACCCGAACCCTTCGGTGCGGGTGGGCACGGCCGGGTGACCGGTCAGCCGAGCAGCAGGACGAGAGCGGCGGTGACCGCAGTGCCGGCCAGGCCGCACAGGAGCAGGTCGACGGCGGTACGGACGCGGCGGTACTTCGCCACCGTCGTGCGCGACAGCCACACCAGCTCGTGCGCCCGCAGCGACGCCATGCTCAGCGGCGGCAACGCGGCGTCGGTCATCAGGTCACCCGGGGCGCTGACGGCGTAGCGGATCAGGCCGTGCCCGCCGCCGAGCGACGGACGCACCGCGCACGCCAACAGGGCCACTGCGACACCGATCACCGCGACCGTCACCGCGCCGGTGGCCAGGGCGGAGGCGGGCAGGTCGGCGCGGGCCAGCACGGCCAGGCCGACGGTGAGGGCGGTGCCGGCGATCGTGAGCAGCGTCGAGGCTTTCGCGTCCACGCGCACCAGCTCGGCGCGCACGGTGGCCAGTTCAGTGGTCAAGAAGCTGGTGTCTGGCACCATCAGAGGTCTCGCCTTCCATCAGGAGGAGTGAGGGCCGGCGGCACGGCGCAGGTTTCCTAGGCCCAGGGGCCGTGCCGCCGGGCAGAGCTAGTCGTCGGCGTGCATCAGGTGCGCCAGGGCCGCGCCCATGCCGAGCACGGCGACGGGCAGGCAGGCCACGAGGGTGGTGATCCACCACGGGGCCGAGGTGACCCCGGCGGCGATCAGCAGGTGATAGGCGACCTGGCCGAGCGCGCCGATGGCGAGGGAGCCGAGGGCGGACCACTTGGCGAACCGGGCCGCCCGTGCGGGTACGCGGCCGGAGAGCCACACGTAGAGGGCGAACGCCCCGTACGTCTCGACGCCGATCGGGAGAGTGATGGCGGTGTCGATGACCCACCCGGACCCGATGCCGGGCAGCAGGTTGACCTTCCCGAACCCGGTGAGCTTCCCGAGGCCGACCCAGCCGCCCCAGATCGCGACGAACGCGGGCAGGGCGAGCAGGATCACCGGCCACACCACCGCCCGCCGCGACCGGCCGGGCCGAATCTTGGTACCCGGGCTTTCGACCGCGCTGACCTGCTCGACCGGCGAGACGGTCACCGGCGGCGGGGCGGGGGTCGGGTCCGGCGTGGGCTGCTCGGGCCGGTCGGGCGTGTCCGGGTCCGTGTCGACGGTGGTGGTGTCCGGGGTGGGGTCGACCGGGACCAGCACCGGCCGGTCGGCGAGGCTGCCACGCAGCACCATCGCGGCGTGCAGCGAGTCCGACCGGGCCTGCCGGGCGCGCTCCTCCCGCAACCGGGCAAGCAGGTCGTTGGCCTTCTCCGATCCGATCCGGAACCGCTTCATCAGCCGGTTGCGCGACGGCAGCGCGTCCAGCTCGTGAGCGAGCTTCCGGGCGGCCGGAAGCAGTTCGTCGACGGGTTGCGGGTAGCGGGTGCCGTTGATCGTGGGGGCGGTCATCGGGTGCCGTCCTCTCGGGTAGTGGTGGGGGCGGTGCAGCACTGGCCGTCCGGGGCGGGGCAGCCGTGCAGGCACGCGCCGCAGGACTGCTCGGCGCAGTGCTCGCCGGTGTCGTCGGCGGCGCAGGCCTCCGGGTCGCAGATGCAGCAGGCGGGGGGCATCAGTCCACCGCCACGGCGGCGAGCGCGTCGGCGGTGGCCGTGTCCAGCGGCGTAGCGTCGAGGTAGTCGGTGGCGTCGGCGTAGATCTCCCAGCCGTGCCACGTCGGGTAGGCGTTCAGGGACCGGACCGGGCGACCGTCGTTGTTGACGCGCTCACGCTCGCTGATCAGCAGGTTTGGGGCGTTCAGGCCGGCGGCGTCGAGCCAGGCACGCAACTCCGTGACCGACCCGAACGTGATCGCCATGGAACTGCCGTCGCTGTGGACACGGATGCCGGTCGGGGCGGCGAGCAACAGCAGCTCGGCCATCACCGCGCGGTGGCTCTTGCGGTCGGTCATCGCCGGGTCTCCTTCATCCTCGGGGTCGGCAGGTTCAGCGCGTGCCCGATAGCGAACGGGGCGAGCATCACGGCAGGGCCGCCGAGCAGGATCAGCAGCAGAAACAGCCAGTTCACGGGGCACCTTCGATCGACTGGGGGAAGCAGGCCGGCTCGGTGCAGGCCAGCAGGTGACGCGGCAGCCGAGGGACGACGGTCATCACGCGACTCGCCGAACCGGGGCACCGCGTACAGCGAGCAGGGCTCGTGCCTCGCGGAGCACCCGGCGCTGTGCGCGGCGCAACCGCTGCCAGTCCATCTCGCTCAGTACGGCGTCGCTGAATAGGAGCGTGATCTGAGCGTCGAGCAACATCACCTCTGCCTCGATCAACGGCATCTCCTGCTCGATCGCGGCGAGGTCGGTGGCGCTCGGCTCCCGGAACTCTTCGGGGTGTCTCTGCGGCTCAGCCACGTCGGCTGTCCTTTCGATCTAGAAGGGGTTCGATTCAGAGACGCGATTCTCTGTTGCGCAACAAGGTAGCGATACGCGGCGAGGTTGCGCAAGTGGGTAGCGGTAACGTTGTTCGGGTGACTGACCCTCGCGGCGAACTTTCAGCAGCTACGGAGCGCTATCGGGCTACCGAAGCGGCGCATGATGCGGCACGTGAGGCGGTGGTCGCGGCCGTCGTTGCCGCGCTCCGCCAGGGCGTCGGGCCAACCGAGGTAGAGAAGCTGTCGCCCTTCAGCGGTGCGTACATCCGGAAGCTCGCGCGGCAGAACGACGTACCGGCCGCGCCTCCCGGCCCCAAGCGTGCGGCTCGGTGATGGCGAGCGGTCAGCTGGCCTTCCGTCGCGTGTAGTCCTCGGCGTCGACCAGGCCGGTGGCAAGCGCGGATTCCTCCATGTCGTCGAGGACCCGAGCGGGGATGACCAGTCGGCCACGGACCTTGATGGCCGGGAACTGCCCAGCGTGGATCGCTCGGTATAGCGTCACCTCCGACATGCCGAGGATGGTGGCGACCTCCGACACGGAGTGGAAGCGGGGGCGCGGGTGATGGGTGATCGTGCGTACGGTGCTCAACCTGATCTCCTGAACCATCGGGTGGGGCTTGCTCTTGCCGTCTGGAACCAGTGAAATCGATGGAAGGCGCTTCGGCGACGCAAGTCGAATGCAAAGCACGGCAAGGCAGTGCAACCCTCAGCCACGGGAGACGGCAATGACGAGGATCGAGCGGTGGACCGGCGCTCTGGCTTGTCTTCTCCAGTCGGCATCGGGCATGACGAACGAGAGCTTTGCGACGTGGCTTGGTATAGCGGTCAGAACCGTCGCCTACTGGCATAGCCGGCCGGACACCGTGCCCGGAAACTCAAACCAGGAGATCCTTACTGCGGCGCTGGACCGAGTGTCCGACGCGGTGCGGGATCGCTTCTTCCGTATGGTTGCTGATTCGCTCAAGCAATCCGGAATTCCTCGCACGGGAAACGTCGTTCTCGACGTTGTGAGTGACGCCGCGAATTCTGTTGCCAATGATCCCTTGTTGACCAGTGGCCCGGTCGGAGCCGAATCGATCGAGTCGCTACAGGAGGAAATGGCGCTGCTGGCGCGTGCCGGTGGGATGGCCGCGTTCGACACGTTCACCAGCGCCCGTCGTTTGCGGGATGAGGCCAGGAAGCTGGCTGAGCGCACCCGCAGGCCGGGCGACCTCGCTGACCTGTACGTCATCGTCGGCCAAGGGACGGCGCTCATGGCGTCCACCGCGTTCGACCTCGGGCACTGGAACGACTCAGCGGCGCTCGCGCGGGCTTCCACCCAGTACGCAGACCTTGCCGGGCACGCTTCGCTGAAGGCGTGGACGTACGGCCTGCAGATGACGTTGGCGAACTGGCGCAACGAACCCGATGCCGCGCTGACCTACTTTGCCCGCGCGATGCGTGCGGCTCCCGAGGGTGAGCCGAGACTCCGGCTCCGGTACATCGCTTCCCGCTCTCACGCCCTGCTGGCCGATGCGGAATCGGTCGCCGAGGTGTTGGAAGCGGCTCGGCGCGATCGGGATATGGCGGCTTCCCGTCCCGATGATCTCAGCCGGTCGGTCGGCGGTGAGTTCGCATTCGGGGAAGCCAGAGCGGCGGCGTGCGCGGCGGCGGCCTGGCTGGATCTGCGCAACGGCGAGCAGGCGGCGAAGTACGCCCGTGAGGCGTTGCAGGTCTATCAAGCTCTGCCGCTGTCCCGCCGGCCGTACTCCCAGATCAATGGGACGCAGATCGACGTTGCCGCTGCACACCTGCACATGCGCGACCGAGACGGCGCGGCCGAAGCGTTGCAAGGCGTTCTCGATCTACCGGCGCAGAAGCGAAACGTGTCGCTGACCGGGCGGCTGGAGAAGGTCGGTCGGCTACTGACCACGCCCGCGTGGCGCGAGGACTCGGAAGCGCAGCAACTCGCCGAACGAATCTCCGTCTGGCTCGCAGAGACGTCAGCCCGTCCGCTCTCCTGACGCTCGCCACGCGGCGAGCACCCACGCTTCCTTGTCACGGCTGAGCCCGATTTCGGTGGCCCGGTCGTGGGCGCTCACCTCCTCGGTCTCGACCAGCCACCGCCAGGTGTCGGCGACGGTTTCGGCCAGCGGCCGGCAGAGCAGGCCGGCTCGGTGCGCATGGGACGGGTCAACTCGCCAAACACCCTCGAAGGTGCGCCAGAGCGGCAGCTCGGACCACTGCCGCACGCCCTGGTCGAGAAGCACGTCATCTGGCACCCACTCGAACCGCGGTGCGGCGCTGGTCGCGTCGGCGCACGCCGCGAGCAGCTCCCCGAACGTGGCCCCGCCGACGGGGGCGCAGACGTTGAACGCGCCGGAGATGCCCTCGGCGGCGGTACGCAAGGCGAACGCGGCCAGGTCGCGGACGTCGACGGGCTGGATCGACCGATCCGGCGAGCCCGGCGCGAGAACCGTCCCGCCGGCAGCGACCCGGCGCAGCCACCAGGGCAGCCGGCCGACGTACTCGCGCGGACCAAGCACCACACCGGGCCGTAGGACCGTTGTCCGATCCGGGCCGAACGCGGCCAGTGCGGCAGCCTCGCACCCCGACTTCTGGTAGCCGTACTGCGTCGGCCCGTCCTCCGTGTCGGTGCCGTAGTCCGGCCCGGCATCCGGTGGGCAGTACAACACCTCGGATTCCTCGCTGAGCGGCTTCACCGGCCAATCCCGGTAGACGCTCACCGTCGACATGAAGACGTACCGGCCGGCGACGGGATCCAGCGCGCGAGCCACGTCGAGGGTGTTCCTGGGTACGTAGCCGGAGGTGTCCACTACCGCATCCCAGGGGCCGGCGGCGGCTAGGACGTCGACGTTGGCCGGCTGCGTCCGATCGCCCCGGACCGCGCGCACGCCATCGACGTCCGGCCCGGAGGTGCCCCGGTTGAACGTGGTCACGTCCCACCCTGCGTCGAGGGCAGCCGTGACAACCGCGCGGCCAACGAACCAGGTTCCGCCGAGCACCAGCAAGCGCATGGGCCCATCATGGCCGAGCCAGGGCAGCGGTTGGCGAAGGAACGCAAGTTGGCCCGAGGTTCGTTGCCGCACCCGTCCACCTTGGAGATAGCAGGGCTTGATGAGGAAGACCATACTGTCCGGCGTGTTGTTTGCTTCAGTACCGACCCCAGCACCCACAGTCGTGGTGTCGCCTTCCCTCACGTCGGCCGAGGTCTCCCCTGTGCTGCCGGCCAGCCCGATTCCGGAGCCTTCGATCACCGGGCTCGTTGACATGGTCAACAAATCGCCGGGTTTCATCGGACAAATCACTCCGGGCTCATGGCCTGATTGGCTGGCAGCGGCAGGGACATCGCTAGCTTTCCTAATCGCCGCCATCTCCTACGCACGTAGCGTCAAGGAGCGCCGCGAAGGGCAGGCGCGGCTCGTTTACTCCAAGCTAATTAGCCTCAAATTCCATGATCCTGGCACCCAGTTTGAGATGCTTCCTGATGGCGCGAGAATTGGTTGGACGGATGCCCGCTGCGCGGCCATCGTACCGCCCTCCTCGCCGGAGGATAAGGCTCGCCATATCGCGCTCGCGCCGGTAATTCAGCTGACCGCCGCTATTCACAACGGTAGCAAGGAACTTATTGGCCCGGCCAAGGTTCAGGTCGTGAACACTGGTCGGAAGAAAACCTACGGTGACTTCGCCGTGATGGTTGATGCCGTTGGCCCGGAAAGCGAGGCAGTCGTGGACTTCGTATGGCCTAACGTTGACCATCCAGGGCAGCCTGGTCTCGGAACTACCTTGATTTTTCGTGATGCCAGCGGTCGATGGTGGCGACGGCACCTGGCTGAGCCCGTGGAAGCTGTGCACAACGATCCCGAGAACGGAGTTGAGCCTTCGGCCCAGCGCGCTATCTGGGCGGCCAACGCGCGCAAGATGGGGATCGAACCATCTCCGGAGCCTAAGGTGTCTCTCCGTGCCCGTGGGTATCGTCTTTACCGTAGGATGCGAGGAAAGTCGCCCATTCCGTGAACGGCCATTCTCCCACTCGCTATGTAAGAACCTGTGGTGGCCTATGCCTCAGGACGGTTGCCCGTCTACCTCGGGAGACGTTGACCAGGCCGTCTGCTGCCAGGAGAGCCACTGCGCGGTGAGCGGTACCGACTGAGGCCCCATGTGCCGCAGCCAACTCGGTGACCGTAGGAAGCGGTTCGCCTGGCTTGAGACTTCCGGTGCGGATCTGCTCGCGAAGTTCCTCGGCAATCACCCGGTACGGGCTGTTCGGCGGAGTGGTCGACGTCGGGCGGGTCGGCATCCGGGCGGCGAGCGTCCCGGCGGCACGCTGGTCGGACTCCGACAGCCATGCGGCGTAGACCCTGAGCGTGGTGGTTCCACCGCCGCCGTGACCGAGCCGGCCGGCGACGGTCCGCACGTCCACACCTGCATTGATCAGCTCGGTGGCGGAGTAGTGCCGCAGTGCGTGAATGTGGCTGTCGATGCCGAGCCGCTTGGCGAGCCGGCCGTATCGCTGGGTGATGGTGTCGGGGCGGTAGCCGCGACTGTTGTCCGGCTCGGGGGAGAAGACGTAGTCGGCCGGGTCGGGCGTCGCGTCGAGCTGCGCCAGGCGGTCGACGTACCGCGCGTGCAGCTCGGTGAGCACGGCGACCGTCTCGGGGTCGAGGGCGACCCGTCGTTGCTGGTGGGTCTTGGTGTCCTTCTCCTGTAGCGCGCCGTCGGCGTCGAGGTAGGCGCTGCGCCGAAGGGTCAGCACGCCGGCGGCCAGGTCGAGGTGATGCCAGCGCAGCGCGGCCAACTCGCCCCGTCGGGCACCGGTGGTCATGGCGAGCCAGACCAGCGCGCCCCAGTCCGGGTCGCGCCACGACTCGGTGATGATGCGGGCGGCGTCGGTCGGGTTCGGCGGCTGCGGGTCGGGGTGCGGCGGGGCAGGTGGTTCAGCCTGTGCGGCGGGGTTGACCGCGATCCAGCGCCACCGCACCGCGCGACTCAGCGCACCGCTCAGGATCCAGTGGATCTGTCGTACGGACGATGGGCTGAGCGGCTTGCAGACGTGCGGGCGGCATCTCGCGGTGCAGGTGTGCTCGCCCTTCAGCCGGTGCGTCACGAACGCTTTGCCACCGCACCAGTCCCGGCAGCGGCGCAGACTCGCGTAGAACGACTCCAACGTCTCGGCGTCAAGCCGACCGACCGGCAGCTTGCCGAGCGTCGGCCGTACGTGCTTGTTCAGCTTGTTCTCGTACCCCATGCGGGTGGTGGCCTCGATGTCGGCCACCTCAAGCCATCGGTCTAGGAGCTGGTCGAGCGTTGCGCGAGTGCGCGGGTTGCGCCGCTCGTCGACCTGGGCCAGCAACCGGGTGCGTGCCTTCTCCGCTTCCTTGGCGGCGGTGCGGCCGGCGGGGATGACCTCGGTCAGGTAGTGCCGCTTGCCGCTGATCGGGTCTACCCCCGCGTAGACCTTCACGCGGAGTGACCCACTGGGCAGGGTCTCGACCTCGCCGCGCTGCCGCTTCGTGCGTCCGTTCGAACTCGCCACGCGGCAAACCTAGCTCGCTCGCACCACGGATAGCCCCACGCGGCTCGATCGGCTGAGAGAAAGTGCTGTGCGCCCGGCAGGATTCGAACCTGCGGCCTTGGGATTAGAAGTCCCCTGCTCTATCCGCTGAGCTACGGGCGCGCGCTGGTGGGTCTCGCGCCAAGAGGGTACCGCCGCGCCGAGGGTGCCCGGCGCGACGGGGCGGCCCGTCGACGCGCGTTCAGCGTCGCACGGCCTGGTGCCGGCGGGCACCCCTGTTTCGCCCGGTCAGCTCGCTGCGGCGGGCTCCGCGCTCGGCGTGGTCGCCTCTGCAGGTGCCCGACTGGCCGGCACCTCGGGCGTCGGCTGGGCGGCCGACTCCTCGGCCGATGGTGCGTCGCCCGGCTCCTCGGGCGTCGGCTCCTCTGGCGTCGGGCCGGCGGCGAGGAACGCCTCCGCCCACCGGCCCACCTCGACGAAGACCTTCTCCCGCACGGCGGGGCCGGAGAGGGTCAGGTCGTGCATGCCGCCGTCGAAGCGGGCCAGGGTCACGTGCCGGCCGAGGCGGGGCGCCCAGCGGACCATGTGCTCCACGTCCAGGACCGCGTCGGCGAGCGCGGCCGAGTCGTGCCACTTCGTGCCCCGGAAGGTGCGGGTCGAGCAGGCCAGCAGCACCGGCACCGGGATGTCGAGGCCGGCGCGGAGCTGCCGCTGACCGGCGCGGACCGCGTTCAGCCAGCCGGCCCGGACCGGGAACCCGGCGAGCGGCTTCCACGCCAGGTCGTACGTCCACTCGCCCCGATGGTCGGCGTGCAGGCTCTCGCCGTACACGGTGCCGAGGCCGAAGGGGAGGCGGCGGCGCGGCGCGCTGCGGCCCAGGCGCGAGACGGCGGCCGCGAGGGGTCTGCGGACCACCCACGGGGCGTTGATGTCGAAGAAGGGGCTGTTGAGCACGAGCCCGTCGATGATCCCGGCGTCGCGTCGGGCGTGCGCCCAGAGGGAGATGACGAGGCCGCCGGTCGAGTGGCCCATGACCAGCAGCGTGTCGTGGCCGTCGTCGGTGCGGACGATCTTCGCGGCGGCGTCCAGCTCGGGGAAGTAGTCGCTGAGGTCGCGGCAGAAGTTCGGGGTCTGGTGCGCGAGCAGGCTGCGGCCGTACTTTCGCAGGTCGAGGGCGTAGAAGTCCCAGCCTCGCTCGGCGAAGAAGTCGGCCACGTGGGTCTGGAAGAAATAGTCGACGTACCCGTGCACGTAGAGCACCGCGCGGCGGGTCGGCCGGTCGGCCCGGCGGCGGACCAGGGTCGCGACGACCGGGCCCTCGTCGTCGGTGCCCAGGTCGATCGTCTGCCGCTCGTACGGCGGCCCCAGCACATCCGGTTCCACGACCGCGACGGTACGCCCGCAAGCTACCCGACGGTAGCCCCGCCGGGGAGATGGCGGCCCGCCGTGGCGGACACCACCTCCCCGGCGGGGATCGGATCAGGCGGTCTCGGCGTCGGCCCGGGGCGCGTCGCTGCCGGTGTCGGCGTCGGTGTCGTCCAGTTCGGTGCCAGGCAGGCCCGCCTCGGGCTGGCCGGTGTCGCGCAGCCGCTTGTTGTTGCGCGGCTCCTGCCGGGTCTTGGCGTCGTTGAGCCGGCGGCGCAGGTCGTCGCGGACGTCGTTGAGCGCGGCGTGCAGGTCCTCCTCGGCGGAGGTGGTGACGATCTTCTGCCGGCCGGCGATCCAGCACTCCAGGGTGACCTTCTGCCCCCGCGCCTCCCGGTCCTTCACCGACACCTCCAGCTCGGTGGCGTCGGCGTGGAAGCCGGCCAGCCGGGCGTCGAGGGTGGCGAACTGCTCGGCGATCCAGTTCCGGTCGCCCTGGGAGAAACCGGCCCCGACGCGCAGGCACTCGGCCACGGTCGCGGGGTTCGCCACGGCGCTCATCGCTGCGCCTCGCCGTCCGTGCGGACGGAACCGGTCGTACGGGGTCGGCAGGAAGTCATGTCCCGTGGCCTTTCTGATCGGACGGCGTGCCGTCGGTGGTGCTCGCTTGATCAAGGCTGTACCCAGTCACGGGCCGTCCGGAAACGCCTCTGGCGGGTCGCCCGTGCCGCTTCCCGGCCGGGGGCCTAGCACATCCGAGCTTGATCAGGTCTTTGTCCACAGGCCGTCGGCTTGTCCACAGGCGGCGGCCTCGCGGTGGCGGCGGGCCGGCCGGGGCGGCCAGTGTCGGCGGCGAGTCGACTCACGATGGCAACCCCGATCTCTTCCTGGAGGGGCGATGTTCGATACCTACGTAACGATCGTCGGCAATGTTCTGACGGCGCCGGAGTGGCGGCGTACCACCCAGAGCGGCACGCTCGTGGCCAACTTCAAGGTGGCCTCCACCGCCCGCCGGCTCGACCGGGGCAGCGGCCGGTGGGTCGACGGAAACAGCCTCCGCGTCCGCGTCAACTGCTGGCGGAAGCTGGCCGAGGGGGTGGCTGCCTCCGTGATGGTCGGCGACCCGGTGGTGGTCGCCGGGCGGCTCTACACGCGCGACTGGACCGACGACGCGGGCAACCACCGCACGGTGTACGAGCTGGAGGCGGTCGCCGTCGGCCACGACCTGTCCCGAGGGCGGGGGCGGTTCCTGCGCAACCGGCCGAACGTGGCCACCAGCACGGTCGAGGACGACGAGGCGGAGAGCCGGGTGAACGGCGAGCCGACCGAGCGGGTCCCGCGCGGGCAGGCCCCCAGCGGGCCGGAGGGCCGCCCCTACGACGAGGACTTCGAGCCGGACGACTTCGCCCCGGCCCGTGCCTCCTTCGACCCGCGTGGCTTGGACGAACTCGACGAACGGGACGACCTGGACGACGGCTCCGCCGACGACGACGGGCTCGGTGAGGACGACGGGTTCGACGCCAGTGGCGGGATCGACGGGGGCGGCGGGATCGGCCGCAACGGCGGGATCGGCGGGGGCGGCGGGATCGGCGGCGGTGGCGCGGGTCGTCCGTTCGGCGGGGTTGACGCGCTCGGTGACGACGAGGAGCTGACCGGGGCGGGCGTGGCCGGTGCTGGCCCGTCCCCGTCCGGTGGCCCGCTGCCGTCCCCGTCCGGTGGCCCGCTGGGCCTGTCCGGGCACGACGGGCTGTCCGCCGGGGCCGGATCCGACGGCTCCGCGCCGTCCGGCGAGGAGGTCGGCGAGGAGGCTGGCGGCGCGACCGACGGGGTGACCCCGACCCGGCGCGGTCGGCGGGGTCGGGGCCGGGTCGGCGCACCGGCCTGACGGCCCGGCGGCGGACGCCGACCGAGGCGCGGCAGGCTGACCGAGGCGCGGCACGGGGCGCACGCCGGTCGGGCGGCCGGCACGGGGCGCACGCCGGCCGGGGCCCGGCACGGGGCGGGCTCGGGCCGGAGGAGTGATCATGTCGGGGACATGGCGGTGTCCTGGCGCTGGGATACCGCCATGTCGCCGACATGACGTCGCCCGAGCGGTGCCCGGCCCGGCCGACCCTCGCCCGAGCGGTGCCCGGCCCCGGTCCCGGACCCGATCCGGGCGGCATGACGCCGCCCCGCTGAGGAGCGGCGGCTAGGCTGCCGGCCGGAGGTGGTGCCAGGTGCGGCAGTCGATCGCCGTGGCTAACGCGGCAGGGCTGGTGGCGGGGTACGCGCTGGACTCCCTCCTCGGCGACCCGCGACGCTGGCATCCCGTGGCCGGGTTCGGCCGGGCGGCCGGTGCGCTGGAGCGGCGCGTCTACCGGCCGGACCGGGTAGCCGGTGCGGCGTTCACGGCGCTCGCCGTGGCCGTGCCGGTGCTGGTCGGGGCAGCGGCGACGGTGGGCACCCGGCACCGGCCGGTCGCTCGGGCAGTGCTGGTGGCCGCCACCACCTGGACGGTGCTCGGCGGGCGCACCCTGCGCCACGAGGCGAAGGTGATGGGTCGCGCGTTGCGCGGCGGGGACGTGCCGGCGGCCCGCCGCCGGTTGGGGCACCTGTGCGGGCGGGACCCGTCGATGCTGGACGAGCCCGAGTTGGCACGTGCCACCGTCGAGTCCGTCGCCGAGAACACCTCCGACGCGGTGGTCGCCCCGTTGCTGTGGGGGGCGGTCGCCGGGCTGCCCGGCCTGCTCGGCTACCGGGCGGCGAACACGCTCGACGCGATGGTCGGTCACCGGTCGCCGCGGTACGCCCGCTTCGGCACCGCGTCGGCCCGCCTCGACGACCTGCTCAACCTCGTGCCGTCCCGGCTGACCGGCCTGCTCACCGTCGCCGTGGCCCCGACGGCGCACGGCGACCGGGGGCGGGCCTGGCGGGTGTGGCTGCGCGACCGTGACGACCATCCCAGCCCGAACGCAGGGCAGTGCGAGGCGGCGATGGCGGGCGCGCTCGGCGTGCGGCTGGGCGGGCGCAACGTCTACTTCGGGCGGTCGGAGGTGCGGCCGTACCTCGGGGACGGGCCCCGTCCGGAGGCGCGGCACCTGAAGCGCGCGGCACGGATCTCCGGGGCGGTGGGGCTGGCCGCGCTCGGGCTGGCCGCCGCCTACCCGGTGACGGTCGGCCGGCTGGTCGGCGCGGCGGCGAGGACCGTGCTGAGGAGGACCACCGCGGCGGGCGCTGCTGTGGCGGGGACCACGCTGAAAAGGACCGCGGCGGCGGCGGGGACCGCCCTGACGAGGACTGCGGCGGCGAGGGCGGGCCGGTGGGGCGGGGGAGAGGGCAGGTGAGCGGGGGGCTGCTGGTCGCCGGCACCACCTCCGACGCGGGCAAGAGCGTGCTCACCGCCGGGATCTGCCGCTGGCTGCACCGGCGCGGGGTGAAGGTCGCCCCGTTCAAGGCGCAGAACATGTCGAACAACTCGGCCGTGGTGGTCGGCCCCGACGGTCGGGGCGGCGAGATCGGCCGGGCCCAGGCGATGCAGGCGGCGGCCTGCGGCGTCGACCCCGACCTGCGGTTCAACCCGGTGCTGCTCAAGCCGGGCAGCGACCGGTCCAGCCAGGTGGTGCTGCTCGGCGAGGCCGTCGACACGGTCACCGCCGGCAACTACCACGCCCTGCGACCCCGGCTCGCCGAGGCGGCGTTCGCTGCGCTGGCCGAGCTGCGGGAGGCGTACGAGGTGGTGGTCTGCGAGGGGGCCGGCAGCCCGGCGGAGATCAACCTGCGGGCCGGCGACTACGTGAACATGGGGCTGGCCCGGCACGCCGGGCTGCCCACGATCGTGGTGGGTGACATCGACCGGGGCGGGGTGTTCGCCTCGATGTTCGGCACGGTCGCCCTGCTCGACCCGGCCGACCAGGCGCTGGTCGCCGGTTTCGTGATCAACAAGTTCCGGGGCGACCTCGGGCTGCTCCGGCCGGGGCTGGACATGCTGGCCCAGGTCACCGGGCGCCCCACGTACGGGGTGCTGCCCTGGCACCTGGACCTGTGGCTGGACGCGGAGGACTCGCTCGCGTACGGCCGGGTGCTCGGTCGGCCGGCGGCCCCGCACGGCACGGACTGGCTGGACGTGGCGGTCGTCCGGCTGCCCCGGATCAGCAACGCCACCGACGTGGAGGCGCTGGCCACCGAGCCGGGCGTCCGGGTCCGGCTGACCGTGGAGCCGGCCGAGCTGGCCGCCGCCGACCTGGTCGTGCTGCCCGGCTCGAAGTCCACCGTGGCCGACCTGACCTGGCTGCGGGAGACCGGGCTGGCCGACGCCGTGGCGGCGCACGCGGCTGCCGGAAAGCCGCTGCTGGGCATCTGCGGCGGCTTCCAGATGCTCGGCCGGGCCGTGCACGACGAGGTGGAGAGCCGGGCGGGCAGCGTCGCGGGGCTGGGCCTGCTGCCGGTCGAGGTCACCTTCGCCGCGCGCAAGACCGTCCGGCAGGCCGCCGGCACCGCCGCCGCCGACCCGGGCGTCCCGGTCCGGGGGTACGAGATCCACCACGGGCACGTCTCGTCGGCCGACCCGGGGCTGCCGCCCCTGCTGGCGTACGCCGACGGCACCGGCGAGGGGGCCGTGCGCGGCGCGGTGTGCGGCACCCACTGGCACGGGGCCTTCGAGTCCGACGCGTTCCGCCGCCGGTTCCTCACCGAGGCGGCCCGCCTCGCCGGCCGTACCGGGTTCCGGGTGGCCCCAAACACCAGCTTCGCCGCCGCCCGCGAGCGTTCCCTGGACCTGCTCGGCGACCTGGTCGAGGAGCACCTCGACACGGCGGCCCTGTGGCGGCTGATCGAGTCCGGTCCGCCCGCCGGCCTGCCGTTCGTCCCACCCGGAGCGCCGCGCTGACCAGGTACCCCAGCCATCCGGAGCGCCGCGCTGACCCGGCCCCCAGCCATCCAGCGCGTCGCGCCGAACCCACCCGGAACCCGGAGCGCCGCGCCGAAAGGGGCTCCGGCCATGCGGAGCGAGCGTCGCGCCGACCGGCTCCCGGGTACCGCGCCGGCAGTGACGTGTCGCACATGTCCGGACACGCGCAGGTCGGCGACCGCGAGCCGGATCCCGGGTCGCCGCCGCCCCCGTCGGCGGCCGTCGGGGCCCGGCGCGCTCGCTAGGCTGCGCCGATGATCTTCAATCGCAGGGGGAAGCTGGCGGACCGGGTCGCCGACGTCGAGGCGGCCGTGCGCGGGCGCGACGGTGACGCCATGACCAGGGCCGTGGCGCGGGTCTGGCAGGCGGCGCAGCAGGCGTCCGTGGCGGAGCTGGACGCGGTGCTGCCCCGGTGCGTGGCGCTGCTGCCGCAGCTCGGGACCGGCGCGGGCGGCCAGTTCTCCGTCCTCTGCGGCGCGCTGGTCGAGCTGGGGGCCCGCCCCGACGAGCTGGTCACCCCGGCCGCCGACGGGCTCGCCGCCGCGCTGGCCGGCGCGCACCGCTTCCGCTCCGGCTGGCAGCGGGTACGCGGCGACGACGCCCTGCCCGACCCCGACGATCCCGCCACGATGGACGACGCGCTCGCCGCCCTGACGGAGGCGTACGACGACGAGGCCGCCGCCATCGACGCGGTCCAGGGCTGGTACGCGGCCGGCACCTGGGCGATGCCCGTGATCACCCTGTTGCAGCAGTCCGCGTCGGTGCGCGCCTCGTTCCCGCACCGGGAGCGGCTGCTGGAGGTCGGTGCCGGGCTGGCCGGCGAGCGGCCCGACCTGGAGTGCGTCCTGGGCCTGCTGCGGGTGCTCGACGGCGAGCGGCTGCTGGTGCTGCACCGGGCCACGGGCCGGGGCTGGCGGGTCACCATCGACGGGGTGGCCGACAACTTCCAGCTGCACACCCTGCTGGCCGGGGCGCTCGCCGGCCCGGCGGAGCGGGGGCTGATCGAGGGGCTGACCGTCGACCCGGCCTGGGTGGAGGTGGCCACCGACGCGCCCGAGGACCGGTTCGGCGGCACCGTCGTGGGCAGCTTCAACCTGGTTGACGGGCACGGCAAGTGGATCTGGAACGAGGGCTCCCCGGCGGATATCCCGCTCTTCGAGGGTGCCCGCGTCGTGGTCCTCGACCCGCCGCCGTACCAGCGGAGCTGGAACAACATCCGGCGGTTCCCGCTGATGTCGGCGGCCCTGACGGTCGACGGGGCGCTCACCGAGGCCGAGGCGGCCCACTGGCTGGGCCGGGTGACCGAGCCGGCCTGACCGCCGCCCGGTCCCAGCACCGCCGCCCGGCCCGAGCACCGCCAGCGGGCGGTCAGTAGCGAGCGGGCGGTCAGTAGCGGATGTCGGCGGGGCGGTCGGACATGGGCAGCCCCGCCTCCCGCCACGCCTCGACGCCGCCGACCAGGTCGGTGGCGCGGTGCAGGCCGAGCGTCCGCAGGCTCGCCACGGCCAGGCTGGAGCTGTAGCCCTGCCGGCACACCACCACGATCTCCCGGTCGTACCCGGTGGCCTCGGGGATGCGCCACTCGCTGGCCGGATCGAGCCGCCACTCCAGCACCGTCCGGTCGATGACGACCGCGCCGGGCAGGTCGCCCTGATCCCGGCGCTGCGCATCGGTGCGGGTGTCGACGAGCAGCGCGCCGAGGCGTACCGCCTCGACCGTCTCGTGCGGGGTCAGCCGGCGGACCCCCGAACGGGCCTGTTCCAGCAGGGCGTCGATGCCCGGGCTCATCACGTTGTGGCGCACGGCACGATCATGCCTGCGGCCCGGGGACTCCGCGCAACGAAACGGCCTCGGTTCGACCGGACGACGTACGGCCGACGTGCCCGCCGGGGCGGACCGCTAGCGTCGGGGCCGTGGGGGTGCCGGTCGTCGAGACGTACGCCGGGCTGGGCCGGCGGGTGCTGGCTGGGCCGGCGCGGTTGGGGCGTACCCGACTGGTGGCGGTCGACGGGCCGAGCGGCGCGGGCAAGAGCCTCTTCGCGGCGCGCCTCGCGGACGCCCTGGCGGCGCTGCCCGGCGGCGGGCGACCACCGGTGGTGCACACCGACGACCTGCTCGACGGCTGGGCCGACCAGCTCACCTTCTGGCCCCGGCTGGAGCGGTGGGTGCTCGCCCCGCTGCGGGCCGGGCAGCCGGGGTCCTACCGTCGGTACAGCTGGGTGCGGCACCGTTTCCTGCCCGGCGAGCTGCCCGTCCCGCCCGCCGGTGTCGTGATCGTCGAGGGGGTGTCGGCGGCGCGGGCGGCCGTCCGGCCCGAGCTGACCCTGTCGGTGCTGGTCACCGCGCCCGCCGAGCTGCGGCTGACCCGGGCCGTCGCCCGGGACGGGCCGGGGATCCTGCCCGAGCTGCGCCGCTGGCACGTCGGTGAGCGCGCGCACTTCGCCGCCGACGGCACGGCCGACGCGGTGGACCTGGTCGTCGACGGCGCGCCGGACGTGCCGCACGACCCCGGGACCGAGTACGTCCGCCGCCGGCCTCGGTAAGGCCGGCATACGATGCCGGTCATGACCTCACCGATCATGTCCGACGCCGAGGTGCGGGCCGCCGTCGCGCGGGAACTGCCCGGCGTCCGCGCCGACCTGGAACGACTCGTCCGCATTCCCGGCATCGCCTTCGACGGCTTCGACCACTCGCACGTCGAGCGGTCCGCCGAGGCGGTGGCGGAGCTGCTGCGTGGCTGCGACCTCGACGTGCGGATCGTGCGGTCCGGCGGGCAGCCGGCGGTGATCGGGACGCGGGCCGCCCCGCCCGGCGCGCCGACCGTGCTGCTCTACGCCCACCACGACGTGCAGCCCGTGGGCGACCTGTCGCTGTGGGAGTCCGACCCGTTCGAGCCCGTCGAGCGGGACGGCCGCCTCTACGGCCGGGGCGCGGCCGACGACAAGGCCGGGATCATGGCGCACGTCGCGGCGCTGCGCGCGTTCGGTGACCGGCTCCCCGTCGGCGTGGTGATCTTCGTCGAGGGCGAGGAGGAGTACGGCTCGGACTCGCTGGAGCGGCTGCTCGCCGAGCACCGCGACGCGCTCGCCTCGGACGTGATCGTGATCGCCGACTCGGCCAACTGGGACGTCGGCGTGCCGGCGCTGACCACCTCGCTGCGCGGCATCGTCAACTGCTTCGTGGAGGTCCGCACCCTGGACCACGCCGTGCACAGCGGCATGTTCGGCGGCGCGGTGCCCGACGCGCTGACGACGCTGGTCCGGCTGCTGGCGACGCTGCACGACGACGCCGGGGACGTGGCGGTCGCCGGGCTGTCCGCCCGGGAGGGCGCGACCGTGGACTACCCGCAGGACCGGTTCCGGGCCGAGGCCGGGCTGGTCGACGGCGTGTCGCTCATCGGCACCGGCCGGATCACCGACCGGATCTGGACCAAGCCGGCGCTGGCCGTGCTCGGCATCGACGCCCCGGCCACCGGCGAGGCCCCGAACGCCCTGGTCCCGGCGGCGAAGGCCAAGCTGAGCGTGCGGCTCGCGCCGGGCGACGACCCGCAGCGGGCGTACGCGGCGGTGCGCGAGCACCTGACGAGGCACGCCCCGTGGGGCGCCCGGGTGGCGGTGACGCTGGAGCACGACGGTGCCCCGTGCGTCATCCACGCGTCCGGCCCGATGTTCGACGCGGCCCGCGACGCCTTCCGTACGGCCTGGGACGGCACCGAGCCCGTGGACATCGGCATCGGCGGGTCGATCCCGTTCATCGCCACGTTCCAGGAGATGTTCCCGCAGGCGGCGATCCTGGTGACCGGGGTGGAGGACCCGCACGCCCGGGCACACGGGCCGAACGAGAGCCTGCACCTCGGCGAGTTCGCCCGGGTCTGCGCGGCCGAGGCGCTGCTGCTGGCGAAGGTGGCCGCGGCGGCGGAGCGGGGCCGCTGAGGCGCGGGTGACGCCGCCGGCACGAACCGGAGTTAGGTGACGGAACCGTAACGTCCCAGTTCATCGGGGTGTTTTCGGCGTGTCGCGGGACAGCCTGGTATAGCCTTTCGAACATGAGTACGAACGAGGTGATGGCGCGGCTCGGGGCCGCCGTCAGCGCTCTGGGGGACGTGGACGTCTCCGCGTGGTCCGAGGACACGCTCAAGGAACAGCTCGGTGACCTTTCCACCGCCCTGGTGACGCTCGACGCGCTGCTCTCCCGCGTCGCCGACGAGGTGCGCGCCCGCGGCCTGCGCATCGAGGAGCCCGTCGCGGCCTGACCGTGCGGCCTGGGGTCGTGGCTCGACCGGCTGTGCGCGGTCGCGACTCGACCGGCTGTGCGCGGTCGTGGCTCGACCGGCCGTGCGTGGTCGGCGCGGGCCGGGCTCCACCGAGACACCGGTCCCCGCACGCTGGGGGGCGGCGGGGACCGGGCGGTCCGGGCATCCGGCACGGGTGCCGGGCCGGGGTGACGCGGCGGCTCCGGAAGCGGCAACTTCCGGTGGCGTTCCGCGTATCCCCAGCGGTGTCGGGGGTGGCTGGCAGGATGGGGTGCGTGCGGTTCCTCGACCTGGCGGCCACCTCCGCCGCCGTGGGCGCGACCACCGGCCGGCGGGCCAAGGTGGACCTGCTCGCGGCGGCGCTGCGGGCGCTCGACCCCGCCGAGGTCCCGGCGGGCGCCGGTTGGCTCGCCGGTGAGCTGCGGCAGCGGCAGACCGGCGTCGGCTGGGCCGGGCTGCGTGACCTGCCGCCGCCGGCCGCCGAGCCGACCCTGACCGTCCGCGCGGTCGACGCCGCGATCGACGACATCGCGTCGGTGGCCGGCCCCGGCTCCCAGGCCCGCCGCCGGCAACTCCTGCACGGACTCTTCGCCGCCGCCACCGCCGACGAGCAGCGGATGCTGCGCGGCCTGTTCAGCGGCGAGCTGCGCCAGGGCGCCCAGGCCGGGCTGCTCGCCGACGCGGTCGCCCGCGCCGCCGACGTGCCGCTGGCCGCCGTACGCCGGGCGCTGCTGCTCGCCGGTGACCTGCGGGCCGTGGCGGTGGCCGCCCTGGGCGGCGGCGCGGCGGCGCTGGCCGAGTTCCGGCTCCGGGTCGGCCGGCCGCTCGCCCCCATGCTGGCGTCCAGCGCCCCCACGGTCGACGACGCGCTGGCCGCGACCGGCGTCCCCGCCGTGGTCGACGTGAAGCTCGACGGCATCCGCATCCAGGTGCACCGCTCCGGCCCCGACATCGCGGTCTTCACCCGCAGCCTGGACGAGATCACCGACCGGGTGCCCGAGGTGGTCGCCGCCGTGCGGGCGCTGCCCGCCCGGGAGCTGGTGCTCGACGGCGAGGCCATCGGGCTGGACGACACCGGCCGACCACTGCCGTTCCAGCAGACCTCCAGCCGGGCCGCCCGCCGCTCCGCACCGGCCGCCGCGGCCGGCTCGCCCGACGACACGCCCGTGTCCTCACCCGTCGCCGACGGCATCGCCCCGGTCGCCCCGGCCGTGCGCGCCGCCGCCGAGAGCACGGGCGAGGCGGTGCTGACACCGTACTTCTTCGACCTGCTGCACCTCGACGGCGACGACCTGATCGACCGGCCCGGCCGCGAGCGGTGGGCGGCGCTGGCCGGCGCGGTCGACCCGACGCTGCTGGTCGGCCGGATGACGGTCGACGACACCGAGGCGGCCGGGGCGGCCTTCGCCGCGGCGCTCGACGCCGGGCAGGAGGGCGTGGTGGTCAAGAACCCCGACGCGCCCTACGACGCCGGGCGGCGCGGCGCGGCCTGGGTCAAGGTGAAGCCGCGGCACACCCTCGACCTGGTGGTGATCGCGGTGGAGTGGGGCAGCGGCCGGCGCAGCGGCTGGCTGTCCAACCTGCACCTCGGCGCGCGGGACCCGGCCACCGGCGAGTTCGTCATGCTCGGCAAGACGTTCAAGGGGCTCACCGACGAGGTGCTGCGCTGGCAGACCGAGCGGTTCCTCGCCCTCGCCGTGGAGCGCGGCGACTGGGTGGTGCGGGTCCGCCCCGAGCAGGTGGTCGAGATCGCGTTCGACGGGGTGCAGACCAGCTCCCGCTACCCGGGCGGGATGGCGCTGCGCTTCGCCCGCGTGGTCCGCTACCGCAGCGACAAGACCGCCGCCGAGGCGGACACCATCGACGCGGTCCGGGCGCTGCACGTCGGCCACATGCCGTCGTGATGTCGGCGGGTGGCGGCATCCCGAGCTGCGGATACCACCACCTGCCCGACACGACCGGTCAGGCTGACAGCGACCGGGCGTAGTTGACCTGGTTGTTGATGTGCATGACCTGCCCCTGGTCGGTGACGGGGATGCGGGCCACGTACTGGTGGGGGCCGTTGCTGACCGTCACCTGCACCGTGCCGTAGTGCCGGGTCTCCTTGATCAGCAGGAAGAGCAGGCTGAAGATGGTGAGGCAGAAGAAGCCGAGCACGGCGCAGACGATCGCCCAGGTGGCGACCTTCTGCTCCGTCTGCCAGTAGTCGGCGACGTGCCACTGCGTCCCGGCCAGGGGCAGCACGCCGGCCGGGGTGCGGATCTCCGGCGGGGTGACCATGATCTCGCCGATCTGCACCGCCACCACGGAGGACGCCCCGTACTGCGGGGCCCCGAGCGGGCCCGCCAGCGCCGGCGGGTAGGGCCCGGCCGGCGGCGCCGAGTACGGTCCGGGGCCCGGCGGCACCGGGAACGCTCCGGTGGCGGGCGGCGCGGAGTACGGTCCGGGGCCCGGCGGCGCGGAGAACGGTCCGGTGGCGGGCGGGGCCGAGTACGGGCCGGTGGCGGGCGGGGCGGAGAACGCGCCCGTGCCGGGCGGTGCGGAGTACGGGCCGGGCGGCGCCGAGTACGGCGCGGCGGCCGGCGGCACCGGGAACGGGGCCGTGGCCGGCGGCGGGGCGAACGGGTCGGCGGTGGCCGGGAAGCCCGCCGGCGGGGTCGAGTACGTCGTCGAGCGCGGCGTGACCGCCCACGGGTCGGTCGACGGATGCGTCGCGGTCACCGGCTCGGGGGAAGGCAGGCCCGGGGAAGCCGGCCCCGGCGAGGGCAGCTCCGGGAAGGGCGGGCCCGAGGCGGGCGGCTCCGGCGGGTGTGGTGGCGGCGTGGGATCAGGGGTCACCGCGACCCCCCACGGTAGTCGATCACCCGGCGGACACTACAACTTCCCGTCGCGCCCCGGCGACCCGCCGAGTGTCCGGTTTCCGCAGCGAGCCCGGCCGGGGAAATGCCCGGCGGCGGTCAGGCGGGGGTGCTCGGGGAGGGCTCGGCGGCCCGGTCGAGTGGCTTCGCCGGCCCGTCCAGCCCGGCCGCCCGGCGGGCCTCCCGCCGTGCCACCCAGCCGTAGCCGAAGAGCGTCATGACGGCGAAGATCCACCACTGCACCACGTAACCGAAGTTCTGCCAGTTGTTGGTGTGCCCGATCGGCACCGCCTGGAAGACCGGGTCGGCGGCCGGCGTCTGCTCGTCGAGCAGGACGTACGCGCCGTAGACCGGGTAGGGCAGCTCCCGGGCCAGCCGGGGGACGGCGATCCGCCGGGTCTCCAGCCGGCCGTCGCGTCGGTCGACGGCCCCCGCGCCGCTCTCGGTCGGGTGCACCCGGCCCACCACGGTCACCTTGCCCGGCGGCACCGGCGGCAGCTGCGGCTGCGCCAGGGCCCCGCCCGGGGCGGGCGGCACCCAGCCCTGGTCCACGAGCACGGCCGTGCCGTCGGCGAGGACCAGCGGGGTGACGATCTCGAAGCCGACCCGGTTGTCGACCGTCCGGCCCCGGACCAGGACGATGTTCGCCGTGTCGTACCGGCCGGTCACGGTGACCCGCGACCAGGTGGCCTCGTCGGCGGGGGCCGGGCCGGCGGCGCCGCCGCCCCCGGTGGGGGCCGGCACGGCGTCGCGTAGCGGCACCGGCGTCATCCGGCTGCCGGCGTCGATCCGCTCGTTGATCGCGGTGCGGCCCCGGTAGCGGTCCAGCTGCCAGTTGCCGAGCAGCACCATCACGGCCGCGGCGACCAGGGTCAGCGCGAGGATGCCCAGCCAGCGTGGCGTCAGGAGGAACCGGTACACGCGTCGAGGCTACCCGCAGGACCGCCGTCACCAGGCGACCGGCCCCGACCCGGTGACGGGCGGCGCGGCGCGCCCCTCCGGCGCGACCGCGCGACGAAACCCTCCCCCCGCGACGCGAGCCGTTCGGCGGCCGCCGGGCGTCCGTCCGGGCGGGTATCGTCACGCGGGCGGATCGGGGGGCCGACCTCCGCCGCGTACCACCCCGCCGGAGGAGTCGCTGATGACCGTCGTGCCGCGCCTCGTGCTCAGCGCGCCGTCCTCGGGTCACGGCACGAGCGCGGTGGCGCTCGGGCTGCTCGCCGCCTTCGCCGAGCGGGGCCTCGACGTCGCCGGGTTCAAGGTCGGGCCGGACCAGGTCGACGCCGGCTACCTGGGGCTCGCCGCCGGCCGTCCGGGGCGCACCCTCGACGCCCGGCTGGTCGGGCCCGAGCGCGTCCCGGCGCTGTTCGGCCACGGTGCCGCCGGTGCCGGGCTCGCCGTGGTGCAGGGCACCATGGGGCTGTACGACTCGGTCGCCGGCCAGCCGGAGACGGAGTCCACCGCCGCCGTGGCGATCGCGCTGCGCAGCCCGGTGGTGCTGGTGGTCGACGTGGCGTCGATGGGGCAGTCGGTGGCCGCCCTGGTGCACGGCTTCCGGGCGTACGACGAGCAGCTCTGGCTGGGCGGGGTGATCCTCAACCGGGTGGCCTCGCCCCGGCACGAGGCGATGCTGCGCGAGGCGCTCGACGACGTCGGCGTGCCGGTCTACGGCGCGGTGCGCCGCCACGAGCTGCCCCCGGTGCTGCCGGCCCGGCGGCACGGCCTGGCCCCGGTGGTCGGCCGCGACGCCGACGCGCTGCGGGCGGTCCGCCGGCTCGGCGAGGCGGTGGCCGCCACGCTCGACCTGGACCGGCTGCTGACGCTGGCCAGGTCGGCCCCGCCGGTGCCGGGCGAGCCCTGGTCGCCGGAGCCGGCCGAGCCGGCGGACCCGTCGGGGCCCGTGCCGGCCGGCGCGTCCCCGGTGATCGCGGTGGCCGGCGGGCCGGGCGGCGACTACGGCCCCGCCGAGACGGCCGAGCTGCTGCGGGCGGCCGGCGCCGAGGTGGTCCGCTTCGACCCGCTGCGCGACGAGGCGCTGCCCGCCGCGGCGGCCGCGCTGGTCGTCGGCGGCGGCCTCCCCGAGTCGTACGCGGAGCAGCTCTCCGCCAACCGCCGGCTCTGCATCGCGGTGGCGGAGCTGGCCCGCACCGGGCGGCCGGTGCTCGCCGAGGGCACCGGCCTGCTCTGGCTGGCCCGGGAGCTGGACGGGCTGCCGATGTGCGGCGTGCTCGACGCGGTGGGCGCCAGCCGCGACGGCGTGGTGGTCGGCTACCGGTCGGCGACCGCCCGCACCGACAGCGTGCTGGCCCCGGCCGGTGCGACGGTCGTCGGCTACAAGGAGCACCGGGCGGTGCTCACCCCCCGGGCCGGGCAGGCCCCGGCGTGGAGCTGGGACGGCGGCGCGCCCGAGGGGTTCGTCTGGCGGGGCGTGCACGCCTCCCAGCTGATGGTGCACTGGGCCGGGCAGCCCGGGGTCGGTGCGCGGGTCGTCGCGGCGGCCCGGGCCGCCGCGACGCTCGTGACTCCCGCCTGACCGTCGCCGGTCAGCCGACGATGGCGTCGGAGGGCGGGGTGAACTGGCGGGTGGGCTGGCCCTTCAGCCCGTCGCGCAGGGTGTTCGCCACCGCCGCGATCGGGATCTGGGACTGCCCGTCGCCGACCGCGTTGAACGGGTTGTCCGGGTCCGCGATGAAGCTCGCCGCCGCCAGCTCCGGTGTGTAGCCGACGAACCAGGCCGACCGGGTGCTGTCGGTCGTACCCGTCTTGCCGGCCACCGGGCGCCCCACCGTGCCGCGCACGCTGTCGGCGGTCGACCAGCCGCCGCAGCTGCCCTTCGCCGGGGTGTCGCCGGTCGGGCAGCGGGCCGCGTCGGTGGCGGCGCGGGCCGCGTCGGCGCTGACCACCTGCCGGCAGCGCGGCTTGGCGACCTCCCGCTCGATTCCGCCGGCCGTCGTGTACGTGGCCGGGGTGCCGTCCCGCTTGCTGATGGACTGGACGGGCATCGCCTCGCAGTACCGCCCGTCTGCGGCGATCGCGGCGTAGGCGTTCGCCATCTCCAGCGGGGTGGCGTCGGAGACGCCCAGGGTGAACGCGCCCCACTTCTTGGCCTTGGCCGGCGACGCCTGCTCCCGGTCGACGTCGGTGCGCCAGCGCAGCCCGAGCTGCTCGGCGAGCCGCACGGCGGCGTCCGCCCCGACCTTCTCCTCCAGTTGGACGAAGTAGGTGTTCACCGACTTGCCGAAGCCGGACCACATGGTCTGCCGGCCGGTCATCGCGCCGCTGGCGTTGGACGGGGCCCACCCGTCGTACACCTCGGAGCGGTAGCGGTACGGCGAGTCGTACGCGGTGGACAGCGGCATCCCGGCGTTGAGCGCGGCCAGCATCGGGAACATCTTGAAGGTCGATCCGGCCTGGTAGCCGGGGAGGTCGCCGCCGCCGAGCAGGGGCGCCACGGTGTTCGGATAGTTCGCCTTCACCTTCGGCGACGCCTCCGGGTTGGAGCTGGGCCCGTTCTCGCTGACGTCCAGCGAGTAGTTGCGGTTCACCGCCATCGCCTTGATCCGCCCGGTGCCCGGTTCGGCGACGACGATGCCGTTGGCGAACGGGCTGCCGGTGTTCTCCTTGGCCCCGACGTTCTTCTCGGCCGCCGCCTGGATCTTCGGGTCGATGCTGAGCACGATCCGGTAGCCGCCGCGGCGCAGCTTGTCCATCCGTTCCAGCCTGTTCTCCCCGAACGCGGGCTGGGCGCTCCACCAGTTCTTCAGGTAGTCGCAGGCGAAGCCCCAGGTCTGGTACGTCGCCGGCAGCGACGCGCAGTCGTTCGGCGGGTCGGTCAGCTTGAGCCGGATCGGCTCGGCCTTCGCCGCGGTGGCGGCGTCCGGGCTGAGGTAGCCGAGCTGCGCCATCCGGTCCAGCACGTAGTTGCGCCGGCCGGTGGCGTCCTTCTGGTCGGAGCTGGCCGGGTCGTACTCGGAGGGCGACTTGACGAGGCCGGCGAGGGTGGCCGCCTCGACCGGGCTGAGGGTGGCCGGCGTCTTGGAGAAGAAGATCTGCGCGGCGGCGTAGATGCCGTACGCCCGGTGGCCGAAGTACGCCGAGTTGAGGTAGCGCTCCAGGATCTGCTCCTTGGTCAGCTCCTTCTCGACGTCCAGCGCCATCCGCATCTCCTTGACCTTGCGCAGGCTGGTCTGCTGGGTGGCCTCCTGGACCTCCTTCGGGGTCTTGGCGCTGTCCCGGAGGGTCATCCGGACGAACTGCATGGTCAGGGTCGACGCGCCCTGGGAAACCCCGCCGGATTGGGAGTTGGCGACGAAGGCGCGGGCGGCGCCCTTCGGGTCGACGCCCCGGTGCTGGTAGAAGCGGCTGTCCTCGGCGGCCACGATGGCCTGCTGGATGTTCGGGGACATGTCGGACAGCTTCGTGTAGCGGCGGTACTCCTCGTAGAACATCGTCAGCACGGTGCGGCCGTCGGGCGCGTACACGTACGAGGTCTCGGCGGGCAGCGCGGTGCGCAGGATGTCGGCCTTCTGCTCACCGGCGTGCGCGGTGGCCTTGGCGCCGAGGCCGGTGACGGCGGCCAGCGGGTAGAGCGCGCCGGCGATGACGATGCCGGCGATCAGCCCGGCGCGCAGGAGAGGGACGAGACGACCAGCGGAGGCAAGGGGTCGGTAGCTCACGGGGTCAAGTTATGACATTTCCGATTCGTCCGTGAGAACAATTCATAAACCGGCGGCGGGTGACGCGGCCCACGCCGGGATGCGCTGTCCCGCGCGGCGGCTTCCCGGCAGGATCGCGGACATGCGTGCTCACCTGGTGCCGCCACCACCCACCCGGGACGAGCCGGACGCGACCGTCGAGGCGGGCCCCCGTCCCGACCCCGGCCCCGACGGACCGGGCCCCGACCGGACCGCCCCCGGCCAGGCCGGCATCGCCCCCGGCCAGGCCGGTCCGGCCCTCGGCTACGACGGTCCCGTCCCCGACGGTCCCGACCTCGGCCACCACGGGGACGCCGAGGTCGGCGACGGCCTGGTCGACCTCGCCGTCAACGTCCGCCGCGCCCCGATGCCGGACTGGCTGGCCGACCCGATCACCGCGGCCCTGGGCGAGCTGGCCGCGTACCCGGACCCCCGGCCCGCCCGCGCTGCCGTCGCGGCCCGGCACGGCCGCCCCCCGGAGGAGGTGCTGCTCACCGCCGGGGCCGCCGAGTGCTTCGTGCTGCTCGCCCGCGCCCTGACCGGCGCACGCCGGCCGGTCGTCGTGCACCCCCAGTTCACCGAGCCGGAGGCCGCGCTGCGGGCGGCCGGGCACCCCGTCGAGCGGGTGCTGCTCGACCCCGCCGACGGCTTCCGCCTCGACCCGGCCCGGGTGCCCGCCGACGCCGACCTCGTCATGGTCGGCAACCCCACCAACCCCACCTCCGTGCTGCACCCGGCCGCCGACCTCGCCGCGCTGGCCCGACCCGGCCGCGTCCTCGTCGTCGACGAGGCGTTCGCCGACACCACCGCCGCGCCCGGCGTCGACGGCGAGCCCGAGTCCCTCGCCGCCCGGCGGGACCTGCCCGGCCTCGTCGTCGTGCGCAGCCTCACCAAGACCTGGGGACTGGCCGGGCTGCGGATCGGCTACCTGCTCGGCGAGGCCCCGCTGCTGGCCCGCCTCGCCGCCGCCCAGCCGCTGTGGGCGGTCTCCACCCCGGCGCTCGCCGCCGCCACCGCCTGCGCGTCCCCGACCGCCGTCGCGGCCGAGCGCGCCATCGCCGCCGAGCTGGCCGCCGACCGCGACCACCTGGTGACCCGCCTGTCGGCCCTGCCCGGCGTACGCGTCGCCGGCCACCCGGCCAGCGCGTTCGTGCTGGTCCACCTGCCCGGCGCGGCCGGGGTGCGGCAGCGGCTGCGCGAGCGCGGCTGGGCGGTACGCCGGGGCGACACGTTCCCCGGCCTCGGCGCAGACTGGCTGCGGGTGGCCGTGCGCGACCGGGCCACCACCGACGCCTTCGCCCAGGTGCTGGCGGAGATCCTGGAGGCATGATGCTGCACACCACCATCGCGGCGATCCGGCCGCTCGACGAGCCGGCGATGGTCGCCGCCGGTGAGCTGCACGGTCGGCTCACCAAGCCGGCCGGCTCGCTCGGCGTCCTGGAGGAGCTCTCGGTGCGGCTCGCCGGCCTGGCCCGCTCCTGCCCGCCGCCGCTGCCCGAGCCTGCCGCCGTGGCGATCTTCGCGGGCGACCACGGCGTGCACGCCCAGGGGGTGACCCCCTGGCCGCAGGAGGTCACCGCGCAGATGATCGGCAACTTCCTGGCCGGCGGCGCGGTGGTCAACGCGTTCGCCCGGCAGGCCGGCGCCTCGGTCACCGTCGTCGACGTCGGCGTCGCCACCCCGCTGCCGCCGGCCGTTCCCGCCCAGGCGGACGGTCCGCCCGGCGACCCGGCGGGGCGCCCCGCCGCCACCAGGACGCCCCGCCTCGTGGCGGCGAACGTGCGCCCCGGCACCCGCGACCTCGCCGTCACCGCCGCCCTCACCCGCGACGAGGCGCTCGCCGCCGTGGAGACCGGCATCCGCATCGCCCGTGAGCTGATCGACGCCGGGGCGGGCATCCTGCTCACCGGCGACATGGGCATCGGCAACACCACCCCGGCCGCCGCCCTGGTCGCCGCGTTCACCGGCGTCGACCCCGCCGAGGCGACCGGCCGGGGCACCGGCGTGGACGACCCCACGTACGCCCGCAAGATCGGGGTGGTGCGGGCGGCGCTGGCCCGGCACGCCCCCGACCCGTCGGACCCGCTGGGCGTCCTCGCCGCCGTCGGCGGCCTGGAGCACGCCGCCCTGGCCGGGCTGATCCTCGGCGCCGCCGCCCGCCGGGTGCCGGTGCTGCTCGACGGGGTGATCGCGGTCAGCGCCGCGCTCGCCGCCGTCGCGTTCGCCCCGGACGCGGTCGGCGCGCTGGTCGCCGGGCACCGCTCCGCCGAGCCGGGGGCCACGGCCGGGCTGCGCCACCTCGGGCTCGACCCGCTCATCGACCTCGGGCTGCGCCTCGGCGAGGGCACCGGCGCGCTGCTGGCCCTGCCCGTGGTGACCGGCGCGGTCCGGGTGCTGCACGAGGTGGCCACGTTCGACTCGGCGGGGGTGGCCGAGAAGTGAGCGCACCCAATCCGTACCCCCTGGGTCTGCGCCTGGCGGGCCGGCGGGTGGTCGTGGTGGGCGGGGGAGCGGTGGCCACCCGGCGGGTGCCGGCGCTGCTCGACGCCGGCGCGGACGTCCTGCTGGTCTCGCCGGAGCTGACCCCCGCGCTGCGCGCCCACGTCGACGCCGGCCGGCTGCACTGGGAGCCGCGCCGCTTCGCCCCCGACGACCTGGACGGGGCCTGGCTGGTGCAGGCGGCCGTCGACGACCCGGTGGCCGCCGCGGCGGTCAGCGCCGCCGCCGCCGAGCGGCGGATCTTCTGCGTCCGGGCCGACGACCGGGCCGCCGCGACCGCGTGGACGCCGGCCGTCACCCGGCACGGCCCGGTGACGGTCGCCGTCCTCGGCGGCGGCGACCCCCGCCGCGCCATGACGGTCCGCGACGCCGTCCGCGACCTCCTCGGTGCAAGGAAGGGCCCCCTGTTAACGGATTCTGTAGAGGAGGGGGCCCCTGTTAACAACGCTGCCGCAGGGCGCGGGCGGGTGGCGCTCGTCGGGGCCGGGCCGGGCGACCCGGAGCTGATCACCGTGAAGGGGTGGCGGCTGCTCACCGAGGCCGACGTGGTGGTCGCCGACCGCCTCGTGCCGGGGCTGCTGCTCGACGAGCTGCGCACGGGCGTCGAGCTGGTGGACGCCTCCAAGATCCCGTACGGGCCGTCGCGGGCCCAGGAGGAGATCAACCGGATCCTCGTCGACCGGGCCCTGGCCGGGGCGTTCGTGGTGCGGCTCAAGGGCGGCGACCCGTACGTCTTCGGTCGGGGCGGCGAGGAGCTGCTGGCCTGCGCGGCGGCCGGGGTGCCGGTGACCGTGGTCCCCGGGGTGACCAGCTCGATCGCCGCCCCGGCGGCGGCGGGCGTCCCCGTCACCCACCGCGCGGTGGCGCACGAGTTCACCGTGGTCTCCGGGCACGTCGCGCCCGACTCGCCGGCCTCGCTGGTGCGCTGGGACGCCCTCGCGGGGCTGCGCGGCACGCTGGTGATCCTGATGGGGCTGAAGAACCTCGCCGCGATCACCGGGACGCTGATCGGGCACGGGCGGCCCGCAGACACGCCGGTCGCGGTGGTGCAGGAGGGCACGACCGGTGACCAGCGGAGCCTGCGCTCGACGCTCGGTGCGGTGGCCGCCGACGTGGCCGAGGCGGGCCTGCGGCCCCCGGCGGTCGTGGTGGTCGGCGACGTGGTGGGCGCGCTCGACGGCTGACCCCGCCCGCCACCCGCCCGGCGCCACCCGTGCCGGCCTCACCCGTGCGGGGCCCTTCCCGTGCCGAACCCACGAGATCGGGCGTTAAGAAGGGCCCCCTGCTATGCGCAATGCGTTAACAGGGGGCCCTTCCTTACACCTCGGTCACTGCTTGAGCATGTTGTCCAGCAGCAGGGCGCAGCGGATCAGGCCGAGGTGGCTGTACGCCTGCGGGTGGTTGCCCAGCCCGCGCTCGGCCAGCGGGTCGTACTGCTCGGGGAGCAGCCCCGTCGGGCCCGCCGTGTCGACCATCTGGGCGAACAGCTCCTCCGCGTCGGTGCGGCGGCCGGTGCGCAGGTACGCCTCGATCAGCCACGCCGTGCAGATGTGGAAGCCGCCCTCGCGCCCGGGCAGGCCGTCGTCCCAGTGGTAGCGGTAGACGACCGGGCCGCTGCGCAGGTCGGCCTCGATGCGCAGCACGGTGGACAGGAAGCGCGGGTCGTCGCCGGGGAGCAGGCCCGACAGGCCGATCCACAGCGAGGAGGCGTCCATGTCCTCGTCGCCGTACGCGACGCTGTAGGCCTCCACGTCGGCGTGCCAGCCGTACTCCAGCACGTTGGCGCCGATCCGGTCGCGCAGCTCCACCCACTCGGGCCGGTCCTCGCCGCCGTGCTGCCGCACCACGTGCAGCGCCCGGTCGACGGTCATCCAGCACATCACCTTCGAGAAGATGTGGTGCCGCGGGGGGAGGCGGGCCTCCCAGATGCCGTGGTCGGGCTCGTGCCAGCGGCGGCGGACCGCCTCGACCATGTTCTCCAGCACCCGCCACTCGTCCTCGCGGACGGAGCCCCGGGCGTCGGCGACGGCGGCGATGAGGTCGGCGATCGGGCCGAACACGTCGAGCTGGAGCTGGTGGTTGGCGAGGTTGCCGACCCGCACCGGCCGGGAGCCGGCGTAGCCGGGCAGGGTGTCGATGACCGCCTCGGCGCCCAGCTCGTACCCGTCGACGGTGTAGAGCGGGTGCAGCCGCTCGGGGTGCCCGCCGGTGCGTTCGATGCAGCCGTCCACCCAGCGCAGCAGCCCTTCGGCCTCCTCGGTGGAGCCGAGGTCGACCAGCGCCCGCGCGGTCATCGCCGCGTCGCGCAGCCAGCAGTAGCGGTAGTCCCAGTTGCGCACGCCGCCCAGCTCCTCGGGCAGCGACGTGGTCGCCGCCGCGAGGATCGAGCCGGTGGCCTCGTGGCAGAGGCCGCGCAGGGTCAGCGCGCTGCGGGCGACCAGGTCCCGGGCGGTGGCGGGCAGCCGCAGCGAGGCCACCCAGTCCTTCCACGGCTGCTCGGCGGCGGCCTGCCGCTCGTGGACCGTCAGCCGGTGGTGCTCCAGGCTGTGCGTGCCGAAGCGCAGCTCCAGCACCACCTGCCCGCCGGCGGCGGACAGGTCGACGACGGCCTTCGCCGTCTCGTACCCGCCGTCGTTGTCGACCTGCCACTGCACCCCGGGGGAGTAGAGCGCGATCGGCTCGTTGGAGCCGAGCACCAGCAGCCCGTCGCCGACCGGCTGGAGCTGCGTGGCGACCTGGCCGAACTCGGGCCGGGGGGCGAACTCCACCCGGACCTTGCCGGAGCCGGTGAGCACCCGCACCAGGGCGGAGTCGCCGGTGACGACCGCCGGGCCGTCGGGGGTGGTCTCCCGGGCCGGCTTGTCCAGCCAGTCGGTGACGGTGAGGCCCGACCAGCGGGTCTCCACCGTCATCGTGCCGGAACGGTAGCGCTGGCCCAGCGGGATGCCGCCGCGCTCGGGGGCGACGCTGAAGTGCCCCGCCGGGCTGCCGCCGACCAGGTCGGCGAAGATCGCCGCCGAGTCGGGCTTGGGGTGGCAGAGCCAGGTGACCTTGGCCTCGGGGGTGAGCAACGCGACCGTACGCCCGTTGGCGAGCATCGAGTGCCGCTCGATCGGGACGGCGCGCTCCCCGAACAGCCAGTGCCGCCGGGTCTCCAGCAGCAGGCCCAGCGCGCGGGCGGCCTCGATGGGCTCGCCGACCCGGTAGTCGGCCTTCGTCTCGCCAAGGCCGATCTTGATGCCCATGTCGGGGCCGTGCAGGTTGCCGAACGCGTTCTCGTCGGTGACGTCGTCGCCGATGAACAGCACGGCGCTGGCCGAGAGCTGGGTGCGGAGCTGGTCGACGGCGGTGCCCTTGTGGGTCGCCACCACCGACAGCTCGATGACCTCCTTGCCCTGGGTGACGGTGACGCCGTCCCAGGTGGCGGGGCCGGAGCGGACCGCGTCGACGGCGGCGGCGGCGACCTGCGGGTCCACCCCGCGGGTGTGCACGGCGACGCTGGCGGGCTTGCGCTCCAGCCGGACGCCCGGGTGGGCGTTGGCGATCTCGCGCAGCGCGTCGCGCAGCCGGGTGCGCACGGCGATCAGCTCGGGGGAGAGCCGCTCGACGAAGCCGATGTCGAACTCGGAGCCGTGGCTGCCGACGAGGTGGACCTCGCTGGGCAGCCGGGAGAGCGCGGCCAGGTCGCGCAGCGCCCGGCCGGAGACCACGGCGACGGTGGTCTGCGGCAGCGCGGCGAGCGCCCGGACGGCGGCGACCGACTCGGGCAGTGGCACGGCCTTGCTCGGGTCCTCCACGATCGGCGCGAGGGTGCCGTCGTAGTCACAGGCGACCAGGAGCTGCGGGACCCGGGCTATCCGCCCGATGGCCGCCCGCAGCTCCGGATCCAGCACTCCCGCGGCCGGGGCCGCCCCGTCGTGGACGGACGTGTTCACGCAACCTCCGTATCAGGCACACCGAGCTCGGTGAGGAACGACTTCGCCCAGTGCCCCACGTCGTGGGTACGCAGGTGGCGCTGCATGACCCGCATGCGGCGGCGGGCCTCGGGCTTCTCCACGTGCACGGCCTTGAGCAACGCGTCCTTGACCGCGTCCGGGTCGTGCGGGTTACACAGGAACGCCTGGCGCAGCTCTGTCGCGGCGCCGGCGAACTCACTGAGCACGAGCGCGCCGCCCTGGTCGGCGCGCGATGCCACGTACTCCTTGGCCACCAGATTCATTCCGTCTCGCAGCGGGGTCACCATCATCACGTCGGCGGCCACGTACATCGCCGCCAACTCACTGCGACTGTACGACTGATGCAGATAATGCACCGCCGGCACGCCGACCCTGCCGAATTCGCCATTAATCCGGCCAACCTCGCGCTCGACCTTGACCCGTAGGGCCTGGTAGTGCTCCACCCGTTCGCGGCTCGGCGTCGCCACCTGCACCATAACCGCGTCCGGAACTGTCAACTTTCCGTCAGCAAGAAGTTCGCGGAAAGCCTTGAGCCGGAGCTCGATGCCCTTCGTGTAGTCGAGCCGGTCGACGCCCAGGATGATCGTCCGGGGGTTGCCCAGCTCCTCGCGGATCTGCTTGGCCCGGGACTGGATCGCCGGGTCCTCGGCCAGCCGCTCCATCTCCTTCGTGTCGATGGAGATGGGGAACGCGCCCGCCTTCACCTGGCGGCCGTCGACCTGGATCATCTGCCCCTCGTAGCGCAGCCCGAGCAGGTGCCGGGCCAGCCGGACGAAGTTCTGCGCCGCGAGCCGCTGCTGGAAGCCGATCAGGTCCGCGCCGAGCAGCCCGCGCAGGATCTCGGTGCGGAACGGCATCTGCATGAACAGCTCGATCGGCGGGAACGGGATGTGCAGGAAGAACCCGATCCGCAGGTCGGGGCGCAGCTCGCGGAGCATCGCCGGGACGAGCTGGAGCTGGTAGTCCTGCACCCAGACCGTCGCGCCCTCGGCCGCGACCTCCGCCGCGGCCTCCGCGAACCGCGCGTTGACCAGCCGGTACGCCTCGCGCCAGCGCCGCTTGTACGCCGGTGTCTCCACCGCGTCGTGATAGAGCGGCCAGATTGTCGCGTTCGACTGGCCCTCGTAGTAGCGCTCCAGCTCGTCGGCGCTCAGCGGCACCGGGTGCAGCCGGATGCCCTCCAGGTCGAACGGCTCGGGGGCGGGGCCGGTGCCGCCGGCCCAGCCGACCCAGGTCCCCTGGTGCTCGGCGAGGACGGGGTGCAGGGCGGTGACGAGGCCACCGGGGCTGCGTCGCCACTGCCGCCCCTCGGGGGTGTTCACCTCGTCGACCGGTAGTCGGTTCGCCACGACGACAAAGGAACTACGGACGGTCACGTTCGGCCACCTCCGGGTGCTGACGGGTCCACCGCGATTGAGCGTACTGAGCGTAGCTGCGGCGTCTGGGGCCCCGTGCCGGAGTTACCTACCCGTCCCACGCTGGCCGAACCGTGAAGGTGATCACGTCGGCCCCCCGGCTCACAGATCGATGATCGGCCACTCCTTCGGCAGCACCTCGCCCAGCACCTCGCGCCGGTCCGTCATGATCGGCGTCGTCGCCCGGGCGGCCTCCATCGCCGCCTGCGCCAGGTCCATGCTCCCCAGGGTCCGCGACCAGCCACCGAGGATCGCGCACATGTCGTGCTCGACGGGAGTGACGACCACCTGTTCGAGGTCGCCGAGGATGTCCAGGAGCGGCCAACCGTCGCTGGTCACCTGCCGGTACGCGGCGGCCAGGCAGAGGGTGGGGACGACCACGACCTGGAGCTTGTCCGCGACCTTGGCGATCTGCTCGCCGACCGCCTCGGTCCCTTCGGAATAGGCGAGCAGGCAGGAGGTGTCGAGCACCAGGCCGGCCTCGCTCACGAGGCCAGCCGTCCGCGCGAAGCCTCGCCCAGCAGCGCCGCCGCCTTGGCCCGCAGCTCGGGCGTGATCTTCGCCTGCGCCTCGTCGAGCCGCTGCCCGGCTTCGGTGAGACCCGCCTCGGTCAACCGGAAGCCGACCTGCCGCAGTGCCCGACGGGTGCGTTCCCCGGCCATCCGCTGCCGGACGCTCTCGGTGATGAACGCCGAGACGTTCGGCTCCTCGGCCAGCCGCTCCGCCACGTCGTCGGGAACGCTGATGGCGATCTTCTTGGTCATACCGCGAAAGCTATCCGGTTATACCGGGCGGGGCAAGGAGGCGCGCGGGGGTGGTCGCCGGGCGGGGTGATGTGGGCGCAGCTCGGCGTACCTGTCAGGATTGACGATGGCGTGCGTCGTGGCCGGCCCCCGGCCGGCGGCGGCGAGGGGCCCCGGAGCCCGCGCCCGCATCCCGACGCGTCGAGACCAGCAATCAACGGAGGTAGCCCGCACCGTGGCCCAGTTCATCTACGTCCTGGAAAAGGCGCGCAAGGCGCACGGCGACAAGGTCGTGCTGGACAACGTGACGCTGAACTTCCTGCCGGGGGCCAAGATCGGTGTGGTCGGCCCGAACGGTGCCGGTAAGTCCAGCCTCCTCAAGATCATGGCAGGGCTCGACCGGCCGAGCAACGGCGAGGCCCGGCTCATGCCCGGCTACACCGTCGGCCTGCTCGCCCAGGAGCCGCCGCTCAACGACGCCAAGACCGTCCTCGGCAACGTCGAGGAGGCGGTTGCCGAGATCAAGTCGAAGCTGGAGCGGTTCAACAAGATCGCCGAGCAGATGGCGACGGACTACTCCGACGAGTTGATGGAGGAGATGGGCAAGCTCCAGGAGGAGCTGGACACCGCCGACGCCTGGGACATCGACTCCAAGCTCGAACTGGCCATGGACGCGCTGCGCTGCCCGCCGCCGGACGCCGACGTGACCCAGCTCTCCGGCGGCGAGCGCCGCCGCGTGGCGCTGTGCAAGCTGCTGCTGGAGGCGCCCGACCTGCTGCTGCTCGACGAGCCCACCAACCACCTGGACGCCGAGAGCGTGCAGTGGCTGGAGCAGCACCTCGCGAAGTACGCCGGCACCGTCCTGGCCATCACCCACGACCGCTACTTCCTCGACAACGTGGCCGGCTGGATCCTGGAGCTGGACCGGGGCCGGGCCATCGGCTACGAGGGCAACTACTCCACCTACCTGGAGAAGAAGGCCGCCCGGCTCTCCGTCGAGGGCCGCCGCGACGCCAAGATGAAGAAGCGCCTCTCCGAGGAACTGGAGTGGGTCCGCTCCAACGCCAAGGCGCGGCAGACCAAGTCCAAGGCCCGCCTCGACCGCTACGACGAGATGGCCGCCGAGGCGGAGAAGACCCGGAAGCTGGACTTCGAGGAGATCCAGATCCCGCCGGGCCCGCGCCTGGGCAGCACCGTCATCGAGGCGCACAACCTGACCAAGGGCTTCGGCGACCGGATCCTCATCGACAACCTGTCGTTCTCGCTGCCGCGCAACGGCATCGTCGGCATCATCGGCCCCAACGGCGTCGGCAAGACCACCCTGTTCAAGACCATCGTCGGGCTGGAGCAGCCCACCGGCGGCGAGGTCAGGGTCGGCCCCACGGTCTCGCTGTCGTACGTCGACCAGAACCGGCAGGGCCTGGCCGGCGACAAGACGGTCTGGGAGGTCGTCTCCGACGGGCTCGACCACCTCATGGTGGGCAAGGTCGAGATGCCGTCGCGGGCGTACATCGCGGCGTTCGGGTTCAAGGGCCCCGACCAGCAGAAGCCGACCAAGGTGCTCTCCGGCGGCGAGCGCAACCGGCTCAACCTGGCGCTGACGCTGAAGATCGGCGGCAACGTCATCCTGCTCGACGAGCCGACCAACGACCTCGACGTCGAGACCCTCTCCAGCCTGGAGAACGCGCTGCTGGAGTTCCCCGGCTGCGCCGTGGTCATCTCCCACGACCGGATGTTCCTCGACCGGGTCGCCACGCACATCCTGGCCTGGGAGGGCGACGACGAGAACCCGGCGAAGTGGTTCTGGTTCGAGGGCAACTTCGAGGCGTACGAGAAGAACAAGGTCGACCGGCTCGGCGCCGAGGCGGCCCGCCCGCACCGGGTGACCTACCGCAAGCTCACCCGCGACTGAGCATGGCTGACCGCTTCGTCTACCACTGCACGCTGCGCTGGTCCGACCTGGACGCGTACGGCCACATCAACAACTCGCGCTTCCTCACCCTCTACGAGGAGGCGCGGGTGGCGTTGATGTTCGCCGGCGGCAAGGCGTGGGGCGTCGGCTCGTTCGCCGACGGGGTCGTCATCCGCCGGCACGAGGTCGACTACCTGCGCCCGGTCGACTACGCGCTCGGTCGGGCCACGGCGGAGGCCGCCCCCACCGTCCGGATCGAGCTGTGGGTGGAGGAGATCCGGGCGTCCCGGTTCACCGTCGCCTACGAGCTGTACGACGGCGACACCCTCGCCAGCACCGCCCGCTCGGTGCTGGTCCCGTTCGACCTGGCCGCCCAGCGGCCCCGGCGGATCACCGACGAGGAGCGGGCCTTCCTGCTGTCGTACGCCCCCGGCGGCACGTCCGGGAGGCCGGCGTGAGCGGCGCCCCGGCGCGCCCGCAGGGCCCCGGCCCGGCCGGCACGGATCCCGGCCCGGCCGGCGGGCACGGGCTGACCGGGGCGGCCGACGCGGGCGCGTTCCTGGCCCGGCTGGTCCGGCTCGACCCGGCCGCGCCGGTCCGGCTGCGGTCTGCCCCGCCGGTGGGCGGGCCGGGCGCGGCGGGCGGCCGGACGGCGCTCTGGGCCCGGCTGCCGTGGGGCGTGCTGGCCGTCCGGACCGTTGGCGGGCCGGGGTGCGGTGACGTCACGGTGGCCGCCCGGGAGCTGCTGGCCGCGCTGTCGTCCGGCACGGGCGACCTGCCCGCGCGGCGGGACGCGCAGTGGCGTTGGCCGCTGCCGCCGCCGGCGAGCCGGTCGGTGGAGCTGCTGCCCGCCGGGGAGCTGTGGCGGATCGCGGAGGCGGCGGCCGGCACGCTGCGGGACGCCGCCGCGCACGGGGTGGCCGGCCGGGCGGTGGGGCAGCGGGCGCTGCGCGACGCCCTGCTCGACCACGTCGCGGTGGTGGTCACCCCGGAGGACCCGCCCGGCCCTCCGGTCGAGGTCGCCCAGCGGCTGGTCCAGGGGCTGGTGCGGATGGGCTTCCTGGGCCGCCCCGGCAACGCCGCCGGGGCCGCCGCGGGCCCCGGTGCGGGGGCCGGAGGCGGTGACGTCCAGGTGAGGATGGCCGGCCGATGGGTCGGGCTGGTGGGACCATACGGAGCTGTGTGGTCGCAGAAGGTCGCGGATCTTGCCGTTACGCCGCTCGGGACTCATCCGAAAGTATGACCGGCGGTCATTCTTCTGGCCTGGGGCTGTCGTTGGGGGGATGCCACAACCCGGCTGTCCGGGTACCGTCCATCCTCGGATCCAACGCACCGTAGGCGGCTGGATCCGCTGGGGAGTGAGGTGCGCGAGCGATGCCGTGGTGGTCATGGCGCCCCGGTCCCGCCGTTGGCGGCGAACCGGAAACTCGAAGCGGGATCACAGTGGACAGCACCGTCCGGGTCGGACCACCGGCCCCACGTCAACCGGGCGACGACTGCCCGTCCGTCGATCGGCCGATGATCGCCGACATGTCGGCCACCATCGCGCCGGTCACCCTTCGCCGGGTCTGCGACGCGCTCGACCTGCTGGACGTGCGCTACCTGGCCGACGGCGACGGCAACCTGCTGGCCATGTGGGAGCGGCACGCGGTGCTGGTCACCCTGGAGGGTCCCGAGGACGAAATCCTGGTGATGCGGGCCCGCCCGCACGCCACGGTCCCACCCGACTGGGCCGACCGGGCCTACCGGGTGGTCAACGAGTGGAACCACACCCGACGGTTCTGCAAGGCCTACATCGGCGACCCCACCGAGCGGGGGCAGTTGCCGATCTACGCGGAGCTCCAGGTGCCGCTCGGCGCCGGGGCGCACGACGCGCTGCTGGTGGAGATGCTCGACTGCGGGGCCGCGGTGGCCACCACCTTCGTGGACTGGCTGCACGACGAGGGCGCCCTGCTCTGACCCGTACGGTCCTGCCCAGGCCGCCGCCGGCGGCCCGGGCAGGACCGCGTCAGGCCGGGTCCTCCATGACGTTGACCATGAAGTAGGCGGCCCGTTCCAGGTAGTCCCAGAGCGCGGTGGCGATCTCCGGCGGCAGATCCAGCCGGTCCACGGCCCGTCGCATGTGGTGCAGCCAGGCGTCGCGCTCGGCGGCACCGATGCGGAACGGGGCGTGCCGCATCCGCAGCCGGGGGTGCCCCCGCTGGGCGGAGTAGGTGTTGGGGCCGCCCCAGTACTGCATGAGGAACAGCGTCAGCCGGTCCGCGGCCGGGCCCAGATCCTCCTCCGGATACATCGGCCGCAGCAGCGGATCGGTGGCGACGCCGGCATAGAACTCGTCCACCAGCTTGCGGAAGGTGGGTTCGCCGCCGACCGCTTCGAAGAGGGTCACGGCACGCTCGGACTCACCGGTGGGATTCACCGCTCCATCCTGCCAGGTGCGGCCGGAGCCGGCGGGGGCCAACCGGCCCGTGCGCTGCCGACCTCGTCACAGCGGGGCGGGGGCGGTCCGGCCGGCGAGGGGAGTCGGGCGGCCCCGGGTGGGTCAGCTCACCGCCTGGCTGGCCCGGCCGCGCTCGCCCGGCGTGCCACCCTCGTGTCCGCCGCCCGCGGCGGCCGGCCGGGGTCGAGGCTCGCCGCCCCCGGCCGGGGTTGGCGCGCCCGCGTTGCCGGCGGCCTCGACCGCCGTGTCGATCGCCGCCCGCGTCGGCCACGCCGCGGCGGTGAGCAGCATCAGCACCACGCCGGCTGCGCTCCACCCCCCGACCACCACCGGGATCGGGAAGCGCTCGGCGAGCAGGCCGGTGACCAGCACCGCGAGGCCCTGGATCACCTGGACCCCGGTGGCCATCACGCCGAACGCCCGGGCCCGGTAGCCGTTGGGCAGCGCGCGGACGAAGAGACCGTTGGCGACCGGGAGCAGCCCGGCGACCGCGAAGCCGCACAGGCCGGCGAGCAGCGCCACCACCAGCGGCGGCGGGTCGAGCAGCGACGGCACCAGGACGAGCGGGGCGAGCACCGCCAGCGGCCGGATCAGCACGAGCCGGCGGGCCGGGGCGACCGCCCGGCTGACCAGCAGCCCGCCCAGGATGAAGCCGACCGGGTTGGCGGCCATGATCACGGCCTGGGCGACGCCGCTGTCCATGCCGTCGTCGACGCCCTCGCGGGCCCAGGCGGCGGCCAGCCCCTCCGGCACGATGGAGAAGAGCATGGCGCTGAAGACCAGCAGGGCGATCGCCCGCAGCACCGGGGTGCCGAAGACGATCCGGAAGCCGTCGCCCGTCTCCCGCAGCAGGTGGCTGCGGTGGGCACTGGTCATCGCCGGCGGCCGGTCCTGGACGCCGAAGCGGACCAGGGCCGCCGAGAGGGCGAACGTGGCCGCGTTGACCAGCAGGGCGAGGGTCGGGTCGAACGCGGCGAGGGCCGCGCCGACGAGGTAGCCGAGCACCTGGGCGGCCTGGCCGGTGCTGCTGTTGAGCGAGAGCCCGACCACCAGCCGGTCGCCGGTCAGGATGAGCGGCATCAGCGCGGACCGGGCGGCCTGGCTGGGCGGGTTGGCCAGGGTGGTCGCGAAGAGCAGGCAGAGGATCAGCCACGGCTCGTTGCCCGGGAGGGCGACCAGCACCATCAGGGCCATGCGGATCAGGTCGCACGCCACCATCACCGAGCGGTAGCGGTAGCGCTCGGCCAGCGTGGCCAGCAGCGGGCCGCCGATCAGCCAGGGCAGGAAGCTGACCGCGAACGCGGCGGCGGAATAGCCCACGGACTGCGTCTCGCGGTAGACCAGCACCGTGACCGCGGCCTTGGCGATGAAGTCGCCGATCCAGGAGAGCGCGCTGGCGGTGAAGACCGCCCTGTACTCCCGTTGGGCGAACACCTCGCGGAAGGTGGCCGGCCCTTCCTGGGAGGGTCGCTCGTCGGACACCGTGGCCTCCATCGTTCCCACGGTGGGCCACTCGTGATGGCCTGACCGGGAACCGTCGTCAGATCTACGGATCAGCGAGACGTAATCACGCTCCGGCAGGTGGCGTGCGTACCGGATTCTGCCCGATCGTCTGACAACTAGCTAGGGCGAACGGATTGATCGTCGCATCTCCGACTGAACGAACGGACGATACCCGAGGGGCCGCGCGGTCCGCGACCCCTGTATTCTCGGTCAACAAAACCGCAGGTCATCGACGGTTCTCGGTGTCTGGAGCGGGGCGGGGCCGCTGCGGCGGTGGCGGCGGAGCCGGGTCAGGTGGCCCCGCCCTGGCCGGTCGCCGTGTCGTCCGCGGCCCGCAGGGGGACGCCCGGATAGAGGCGGGCGGCGGCGATCTTCGCGGTGATGCCCGAGTTCTCCAGCGCCTCGGCGAGCCGCCGGCGCAGTTCCCGGCCCACCGCGAACTGCCCGTCCGCGGTGGTCTTCACGACCGTACGGATCACCGCGCCGTCCACCGTCATCTGCTCGACGCCCAGCACGTCGGGCTGCTCCACGATCTCCGGGGCCAGGTCCGGGTCCAGGGCCACCGACGCGGCGGCCGTGCGCAGCACCGCCGTCGCCTCCTCGGTGCCGGCGAAGCCGATCGGCAGGTCCACCACGACCAGCGCCCACCCCTGGCTCTTGTTGCCCACCCGGACGATCTCGCCGTTGCGGATGTACCAGAGCACGCCCCGGCCGTCGCGGACCGTGGTGACCCGCAGGCCGACCGACTCCACCACGCCCGTCGCCTCGCCCAGGTCCACCGTGTCGCCCACGCCGTACTGGTCCTCGACCAGCATGAACAGCCCGGCGATCAGGTCCTTGACCAGGCTCTGCGCGCCGAAGCCGAGCGCCACGCCGGCGATGCCCGCGCTGGCCAGCAGCGGCGCCAGGTCGAAGCTGAACTCCCGCAGGATCATCAGCAGCGCGATGCCGAAGACGAACGCCGTGACCATGCTGCGCAGCACCGAGCCGATGGCCTCGGCCCGCTGCCGCCGCCGCTCGGGGATGAACTCGCCGGGCTCGTGGGCGGCGGTCGGCACCCGCTCGCGCAGCGGGCGCAGCAGCGTGGGCACCCCGTCGGCGGTGGTCCGGACCAGCCGCTTGATCATCCGGTGCAGCGCCCACCGGGCGAGGAGGGCCAGCGCGAGGATCAGCAGCACCCGCAGCGGCTTGAGCAGGATCCAGTAGCTGCCCTCCGCGAACCAGGCCGAGCCGCTCGTCTCGTACAACCACTCGCAGGAGGTGCTGCCCTGGCAGTCCGCGCTCGGCGACGGATCCGGGGACGCTCCGGGGGCCACGACGGCGGCCGCGGCGGCGGGAAGGGCGGCGAGGAACAGGCTGGGGGCGCTCACCCTGCTTTCGTACCCCACCGCCCGCGACCGGCCGGCAGCGGGGCGCAAACCCCGGGGCGGACCGTGCGGAACCGGTCATCCTGACACAACCTCGGAATGCTTCGGCTAGGGACCCCGGATTAGTACGTGCAATCCGGGGCCTTATCAGGGACGATTGGCGCAACGGACGTCGGTGATCCCGCCGACGCCGGCGTCGTTCCGCCCTGCGCGGGGCACGCCCGGCGTGCCAGCGGTGGGAGCAGCTGGACCGGGAGGGTGAGCTCGATGCCTGACATACGACCCACGGTGGGCTCCGGCGCGCTGGTTCTCAACGCCACCTACGAGCCGCTGTGTGTCGTGTCGGTGCGTCGCGCCGCCATCCTCGTGCTCTCCGCCAAGGCCGTCTGCGTCGCCGACGGCGAGGGGATCCTGCACAGCGCCCGCAACGCGCTCCCGGTGCCCTCCGTGGTCCGGCTCACCCGGTTCGTGCGGGTGCCCTACCGCGCCCACGTCGGGCTCTCCCGGCGGGCGATCTTCGCCCGGGACGGCTGGCGGTGCGCCTACTGCCGGGGCCCCGCCGAGACCATCGACCACGTCTTCCCGCGCAGCCGGGGCGGCCGGCACGCCTGGGAGAACGTGGTGGCCGCCTGCGCCCGGTGCAACCACACCAAGGGCGACAAGACCCCCGCCGAGCTGGGCTGGCGGCTGCACGCCCCGCCCGCCGTGCCGAAGGGGACGGCCTGGCGGGTGCTCGGGCACCGGGCCCCCGATCCGCGCTGGGCGGACTGGCTCGACCTGCGCGAGGCCGAGACCGAGGCGGCGGCCTGAGGCGCGTGTCCTCCGCCGGCGCGGTGTGCGTCAGGTGGTGCGCGCCTTCACCAGGGAGGCGTACACCACCACGTTGTCGGCGTATCCTGTCTCGCCGCCGACCCACGCGCCGCCGCAGGTGATCAGGCGCAGCCCCGGCCGGCTGAAGTCGCCGTAGACCTCGTCCACCGGCAGCCGGGCCTTGGCGTAGCGCCGCACCTCGTCGACCTCGAAGATGGCCACGGAGCGGTCGGCCCGGCGCACTTCGACCCGGTCGCCGGAGCGCAGCTCCTTCAGCTCGTGGAAGACCGCCGGCCCGGTGCGGGTGTCGACGTGGCCGACGATCACGGCCGGGCCGTACTGGCCGGGGGTCGGGCCCTGGTCGTACCAGCCGGCCTCCTGGGCGCGGTCGGCGTCGGGCACCCCGATGCTGCCGTCCGCGGCGATGCCCACGTCGTGCACCGGGGCGTCGAGGCCGATCGGCGCACTCGCGATGCCCACCGGCCGGCTGGCCGGCAGCACCGGGAACTTCTTCGGCGGGGGCCGCAGCCCGGCGATGAAGCGGTCCGGCAGGAGGCTGTGCCCCGTCACCTGTTCGACGCCGAGCATCGCCACGATCAGCACCATCAGGGCGGCGACGAACAACACCGGGAACCCGGGGCCCCGGCGGACGGCCCGTTGCCACCGGCGGGCGGCCGTACCGGAGGGGTCCGCCGCGCCGACGGGCCCGGCGCGGCCGGGTGTCACGGCGCGGCCGGGCGGCCCCACGGTGGTGACGCTGGCGGAGAACGCCTGCCGGGCCACCCGGGCGAACCGGCCGTAGCCCCGGGCAACGAGCCGGGCCGCCGCCCGGACCGGCCTGCGCCGCGTCCGCCGGGCGCGGTCCCGCCGGTCGCGCTCGCGTCGGGCCGTGGCGTCGGCGCGGGTACGTCGGGCCATGACGGCTCCCGGTCAGGACCGCGTCCCGGTCTGCCGGCGGGAGCCGAACGCACCGAACCCGGCCGCCACGGCCGCCGCCACCAGGCCGCCGACCAGCAGCAGCGAGCCCGTGCCCCGGCCCTCGCCGGCCGTGCCGCCGGCACCGGTGTTCGGGCCCTTGCTCGGCTGCGTCATGTTCAGCACGGTGAGGGTGGTCGTCGCGGTGCCGCCGTTGGCGCAGCGCAGCTCGACGGAGTAGTCGCCGGCCTGCTTGTTGCCGGGGATGGTGACCGCCCCGGTCAGGAAGCCGTTGTTCGGCCGGAGCACGACCCGCCCGAACGCGTCGGACTGCACGTCGGCCTGGCGGTTGTTGTCGTTGTCGCAGCTCGCCCGGATGTCGACCCGGGTGCCGGCCTGGGCGCTGTTCGGGGTGACCTCGATGAAGGTGTTCTCCCCGGCTCGGGCCGGCGCGCCGGCGAACAGGACGAACGCCCCGAGCACGCCGAGCACGGTCAGCACGGCCCGTACGGTCAGCCCGGCGTGTGCGACCGCCGCGACCCGCGCGCCGCGCCCGGCCGGACGGGCCGGGGCCGGCACGGATGGCGTTGCCGGACGGGTCGTGGCGGCCGGTGCGGCGCGCATGGCCGGACGGGCACGGTGTGACGCGGTGAGCCCCCGCATTGTTCCCCCCTCCCGGTGCCGAGGCACCGGAATCCTCCCCGGGACAAGTCCGCGCTGCATTCCCCCTGACGTGGGGGCAAACCTGCCGGCACCGGTCCGTGCGCCGGCTCGGCAGGTGCGCGGCAGGTGTTAGGAGGGGGCCCTTCCTATACAGAAAGCGTTAACAAGGTGCCCTTCCTTACAGGCGGGTGACGGGGTGCCAGGCAAGGGGGGTGGAGAGGACCATCGTGCTCGACGGCTGGCCGTACGGGGCGAGCCGGTCGATCACCCGCTCGAAGTCCCCGATCGAGCCGGCCGCCACCCGCAGCACGCTGCACGCGTCGCCGGTGATCCGGTGGATCTCCATGATCTCCGGCCAACCCGGCACGTCCGGGTCATTGAGGATGCACCGCGACCCGTAGCAGGACATCCGGATCAGGGCGACCACCGTGCGGCCGGCGCGGGCCAGGTCGACGTGGGCGTGGTAGCCGGTGATCACCCCCGACTCCTCCAGCCGGCGGACCCGTTCGGCCACGGCCGGCGGCGACAGGTGCACCCGCCGGGACAGCTCGCTGTACGAGAGCCGGGCGTCGGCCTGGAGTTCCCGCAGCAGCGCCCAGTCCATGTCGTCCACGCCTGACCTTCCTCTCCGAAAGGTGGATGGGGGTTTCGGCTTTGGCTTCGCAGGTCGAAGGGCGGCAGCGCCGTCGAATCGGCATTCCGTTCGGCCCGTCGACCGGGGCACCATGACGCTACCCGGCTCATGGAGGAGACGACAGGTGGAGCAGACGGACCTGCGGGTGCCCGCACCGGCCACGGTGGTCCGTCCGGCGACCCCGCGGCAGCGGGCGGCCCGGGCGGCCCGCAACGGCGGCGAACCGACCCTGGACTTCGCCGACCGGGTGCCCTACGACGCGTACGTGCACGCCAGCACCCTGCACCGGTTGCAGCAGCCGCTGAGCGACGACCCGGGCGAGATGTCCTTCCTGATGGTCAGCCAGATCATGGAGCTGTACTTCGGGCTGACCCGCCACGAGCTGCGCGAGGCCCAGCGCTGCCTGCGCGCCGACCGGGTGGGCGCCGCCCTGGCCCCGCTGCGCCGCGCGGCGCTGCACTTGGAGGGGCTCAACGCGGCCTGGAAGGGGCTGCGCTGGATGACCCCGGCCGACTTCAACCGGTTCCGCAACCTGCTCGGCGAGGGCTCCGGCTTCCAGTCGGCGATGTACCGGCACCTGGAGTTCACGCTCGGCCTGCGCGACGCGGCCCTGATCCGGCCGTTCCGCCGGCAGGCCGAGGTGCACGCCGAGCTGCGCGCCACGCTGGCCGCCCCGAGCCTGTGGGACGACGTGGTGGCCCTGCTGGCTCGCCGCGGCTTCGCCGTGCCGGCCGAGGTGCTGGGGCGCGACGTCGCCGAGGAGCACCGGCCGCACCCGGCGGTGGAGGCCGCCTGGGTGGCGATCTACGACGGCGAGGAAGCCGGCGGCGGGGAAGCCGGCGACGGGGAAACAACCGGCGAGGAAGCCGGCGCGGGCGGGCCGGGCGACGAGCTGCGGCTGCTCGGCGAGGCGCTGGCCGAGGTGGCCGAGCAGTTCGGCGACTGGCGGTGGAACCACGTCAAGGCCGTCCAGCGCACCATGGGCGCGAAGGTCGGTAGCGGCGGCTCCGCCGGCCTGGCCTGGTTGCAGCGCAGCATGGCCCGGGTGGTCTTCCCCGAGCTGTGGTCGGCCCGGACGGCGATGTGAGCGGGGAGGACACGATGACCGTCGCGGAGAGCGAGGCGCACCGCCTCGACAAGGCCGACCCCGGGCACCGGCACCTGTTCCACGTGCCGCCGGCCGACGGCGGGCGCTACCCGGAGGCCGCGTACCTGGCCGGCAACTCGCTCGGCCTGCAACCCCGGGCCACCCGCGCCGAGCTGCTGGCAGACCTGGACGCGTGGGGCCGCCTCGGCGTCGAGGGGCACCTGGAAGGGCAGCGGCCCTGGCTGCCGTACCACGAGCTGTTGACCGGGCCCGTCGCGCGACTGGTCGGCGCGCGGCCCACCGAGGCCGTGGTGATGAACTCCCTCACCGTCGACCTGCACCTGCTGATGGTCAGCTTCTACCGGCCGGCCGGGCGGCGCACCCGCATCGTCATCGAGGACGCCGCCTTCCCGTCGGACAGCTACGCGGTGCGCAGCCAGGCCCGCTTCCACGGCCTCGACCCCGACGCCACCGTGCTGCGGCTGCGCCCCCGCCCCGGCGAGGACGCCCTGCGCACCGCCGACGTGACCGACCTGCTCGCCGCCGAGGGCGACACGATCGCGCTGGTGCTGCTCGGCGGGGTCAACTACCTCACCGGCGAGCTGCTGGACATCCCGGCGATCACCGCCGCCGGCCGGGCCGCCGGTGCGGTCGTCGGCTGGGACCTCGCGCACGCCGCCGGCAACGTGCCGCTCGCGCTGCACGACTGGGACGTCGACTTCGCCGCCTGGTGCTCCTACAAGTACCTCAACTCCGGCCCGGGGGCGCTGGCCGGCGTCTTCGTCCACGAGCGGCACCTCGGCCGGGCCGACCTGCCCCGCTTCGAGGGCTGGTGGAGCACCGACGCGGCCACCCGGTTCGAGATGACCCCGACGTCCCGGCCGCCGGCCACCGTGGAGGCGTGGCAGGTGTCCAACCCGCCGATCCTCGCCATGGGCCCGGTGCGCACCTCACTGGAGCTGTTCGACTCGATCGGCATGCCGGCGCTGCGGGAGCGCAGCCTGCGGCTCACCGGCTACCTGGAGCGGCTGCTCGACGAGGTCACCGCCGACCGGCCGCTGACCGTGGTCACTCCCCGCGACCCGGCCCGCCGGGGCTGCCAGCTCTCCGTGCGCATCGGCGCGGGCAGCGCCGGGGAGCTGACCAAGCGGCTGCGCCACGAGCACGGGGTGATCGCCGACGCCCGGGAGCCGGACGTCGTCCGGTTCGCCCCGGTGCCGCTCTACTCGACGTACCACGACTGCTGGCGGGTCGCCGACGCGCTGGCCGCGACGGTCGCGGAGGTGACCCCATGAACCCCGAACGCGAGGAGATCGCCGTCGTCGGGGCCGGGCTGGCCGGCTGCCTGCTCGCCTGCTTCCTGGCCCGGCGCGGCTACCGGGTGGCCCTCTACGAGCGGCGGCCGGACCCGCGCACCGGCCGCGTCGAGCGGGGCCGCTCGATCAACCTGGCGCTGTCCGAGCGGGGGCTCGACGCGCTGCGCCGCATCGGCCTGGCCGAGCAGGTGCTGGCCGACGCGCTGCCGATGCGCGGGCGCATGATCCACCCCGTGGTCGGTGAGCCGGCGTTCCAGTCCTACAGCGCCACCGGGGACCGGGCGATCAACTCGATCAGCCGGGGCGCGCTCAACAACGCCCTGCTCACCGCCGCCACCGCGCTGCCCGGGGTGCGGGTCGCGTTCGACCACCGGCTCGTCGGCCTCGACCCGGCCACCGGCGAGATGACCTTCGAGACCCCGCAGGGCAAGATCACGGCCGCCGCGCCGGTCGTCCTCGGCGCCGACGGGGCCGGCTCCGCCGTGCGCGGGCAACTCCTCGCGTACGGGGTGCTCCAGGAGAGCCTCGACTTCCTGGACTACGGCTACAAGGAGCTGACCGTCCCGCCGGTCGGCGGGGAGTTCGCCCTCGACCCGGCGGCCCTGCACATCTGGCCGCGCGGCACGTCGATGATGATCGCCCTGCCCAACCCCGACCGCTCGTTCACCTGCACGCTGTTCTGGCCCACCCACGGCACGGCGAGCTTCGCCTCGCTGACCAGCCCGGCGGCGATCGAACGGCACTTCGCCACCCACTACCCGGACCTGCTGCCACTGGCCCCCAACCTGGTCGACGACTACCAGCACAACCCGGTCGGGGTGCTCGGCACCGTCCGCTGCACCCCGTGGCAGGCGGGCGGGCGGGTCGGGCTGCTCGGCGACGCCGCGCACGCCATCGTCCCGTTCTACGGCCAGGGCGCGAACTGCGCGTTCGAGGACGTGGTGGCGCTGGACCACTGCCTCGACGAGTGCGCCGACGACTGGGCGGCCGCGCTGCCGCTGTTCCAGGCGCGGCGGCAGGGCGACGCCGAGGCGATCGCCCGGATGGCGCTGGCCAACTTCGTGGAGATGCGCGACAAGGTGGCCTCCCCGGTCTTCCAGGCCCGCCGCCGCCTCGACCACGCGCTGGAGCGGGCCCTGCCCGGGCGGTACGTCTCCCAGTACGAGCTGGTGTCCTTCTCCACCACCCCGTACGCGCGGGTGCGGCGGCGGGTGCGCCGCCAGCAGGCGGCGCTCGGGGCGGTGGCGGCCGGCACGGCGGCGCTGCTGGCCGGCGCGGTCGGCGCGGCCTGGACGCGGGGGCGGCGGCGGTGAGCGTGACCTGGGATCCGGGCCTGATGGCCGGGCGGGCGGCCGGCGGGCCGCCGCTGCTGCGGCACTTCGTCGGCGGGGAGTTCGTCGACGCGGGCCGGCGGTTCACCAAGCGCAGCCCCGTCACCGGCGAGCCGGTCTTCGAGGTGGTCGAGGCCGACCGGTCCACCGTCGACGACGCGGTGGCCGCCGCCCGGGCGGCGCTGCGCGGGCCGTGGGGCCGGCTGGGGGAGCGGGAGCGCGCCGAGGTGCTGCGCCGGGTCGCCGACGAGCTGGAACGCCGCTTCGCCGACCTGGTCACCGCCGAGGTCGCTGACACCGGCAAGTCCATCAGCCAGGCCCGCACGCTGGACGTGCCCCGGGCCGCGGCCAACTTCCGGGCGTTCGCGGAGATCGTGGCGACCGCCCCGACGGAGTCGTTCACCACCGTCACCCCGACCGGCGGGCGGGCGTTGAACTACGCCGTGCGCAAACCCGTCGGCGTCGTCGCCGTGATCGTCCCGTGGAACCTGCCGCTGCTGCTGCTCACCTGGAAGGTCGCCCCGGCCCTGGCCTGCGGCAACGCCGTGGTGGTCAAGCCCAGCGAGGAGACCCCCGCCTCGGCGACCCTGCTCGCCGAGGTGCTGGCCGCCGCCGGGGTGCCCGACGGGGTGTTCAACCTGGTGCACGGCTTCGGCCCCGACTCGGCCGGCGAGTTCCTCACCCGCCACGCGGGCGTCGACGCGATCACCTTCACCGGCGAGTCCGCCACCGGCGGGGCGATCATGCGGGCCGCCGCCGACGGGGTGAAGGCCGTCTCGTTCGAGCTGGGCGGCAAGAACGCCGGCCTGGTCTTCGCCGACGCCGACCTCGACGCGGCCGTCGCCGGGTCGGTGCGGTCCAGCTTCACCAACGGCGGCCAGGTGTGCCTGTGCACCGAGCGGATCTACGTGCAGCGGCCCGTGTTCGACGAGTTCGTCGGGCGGCTGGCGAAGGCGGCCGACGCGCTCGCGTACGGGTGGCCCGCCGACGAGGCCACCGTCAACATGCCGCTGATCTCCCACCAGCACCGGGACAAGGTGCTCGGCTATCACGGCCTGGCCCGCGCCGAGGGGGCCGAGTTCCGGGCCGGCGGCGGCACGCCCGCCTTCGGCGACGCCCGCGACGGCGGGGCGTACGTGCGGCCCACCGTGCTCACCGGCCTCGGCCCCGACGCCCGCACCAACCGCGAGGAGATCTTCGGCCCGGTGGTGCACGTCGCCCCGTTCGACACCGAGGAGGAGGCGTACGCGCTGGCCAACGGCACCGAGTACGGCCTCGCCGCGACCGTGTGGACCCGGGACGTGGGCCGGGCGCACCGGGCGGGGGCCCGCCTCGACGCCGGCATCGTCTGGGTCAACACCTGGTTCCTGCGGGACCTGCGCACCCCGTTCGGCGGGGTGAAGGCGTCCGGCATCGGCCGCGAGGGCGGCGTGCACTCCCTCGACTTCTACTCCGAACTCACCAACGTCTGCGTGGACCTCACATGACCGTCGACATCGAAGCCGCCGCCCGGGAGCTGACCGAGGCCCGGTCCAGCGGCAAGCCCTGCCCGCCGCTGCGCGGCCGGCTGCTGCCCGAGGGGGACGTCGCGTCGGCGTACCTCGTGCAGCAGCGCCAGGCACGGGCCTGGCACGGCCGGGGCGAGCGCCGGGTCGGCGCGAAGATCGGCCTGACCTCCCGGGCCGTGCAGGACGGCTTCGGCGTGTACGAGCCGGACTTCGGCGTGCTGACCGACGCGATGGCCGTCGCCGACGGCGACGAGGTGCCGATCGGGCGGCTGCTCCAGCCCCGCGTGGAGGCGGAGATCGCCTTCGTGCTCGGCGCGGACCTCACCGTCGGGCGGCCCACCACCGTCGACCTGCTGCGGGCCGTCGACCACGTGCTGCCGGCCATCGAGATCGTCGACTCGCGGGTCGCCGGCTGGGACATCTCCATCGTCGACACCGTCGCCGACAACGCCTCCAGCGGGCTGTTCGTGCTCGGTGCCGCGCCGCGCCGGCTAGCCGACGTCGACCTGCGGCTGTGCGGGATGGTCCTGGAGCACGCGGGGGAGCCCGTCTCGGTCGGCGCGGGCGCGGCGTGCCTCGGCAACCCGCTGCACGCCCTCGGCTGGCTCGCCGGCACCCTCGCCCGCGCCGGCGACCCGCTGCGCGCCGGTGACGTGGTGCTCTCCGGGGCGCTCGGGCCGATGGTGCCGGTGACGCCCGGCGCGGCGTACGAGGCGCGGATCTCCGGGCTCGGCTCGGTGCGGACCTGCTTCAGCGAGGAGAAGTCATGATCGGGGTGGACACCGCCGGCATCGCCGCGAAGCTGGGCGAGGCGGCCGACACGGCCACCGCCATCGGCCAGCTCGCCGCCGAGACCGGCCTCGACGTCGACGGCGCGTACGCGGTGCAGACCGCCCTCGTGCAGCGCCGGCTCGACCGGGGCGAGCGCCTCGTCGGGCTGAAGATGGGGCTGACCAGCCGCGCGAAGATGGCCCAGGTCGGCGTCGACGAGGTGATCTGGGGGCGGCTCACCGACGTGATGCGGGTGCCCGACGGCGGCACGGTCGACGTGGCCGACTTCATCCATCCCCGGGTCGAGCCGGAGGTGGCGTTCCTGCTGGACCGGGTGCCCGAGCCGGGCGAGCCGGTCGGGTCGTTCGCCGACGCGGTGCGCGCCGTGGCCCCGGCGATCGAGCTGATCGACTCCCGGTACGCGAACTTCACCTTCTCCCTGCCGGACGTGATCGCCGACAACACCTCGGCCGGCGTGTTCACGATCGGGCCCTGGTCGCCGGTGCCCGACGGGCTGGACAACCTCGGCGTGCTGCTGGAGGTCGACGGGCGCATCGCGCAGGTCGGCTCGACCGCGGCGATCCTCGGCGACCCGCGCCGGGCCCTGGACGAGGGGCTGCGCCTCGCCGGCCGGCACGGGGTGCGGCTGCGCTCCGGCTGGGTGTTCCTCGCCGGGGCCGCGACGGCCGCCGTGCCGCTGCGGCCGGGCGCGCACGTGCGGGCCGTCGTCGAGAAGCTCGGCGTCGCGTCGCTGCGGGCGGCGTCGCCCGGGGCGGCGTCGTGAGCGGGCGGGCTCGGGTGGTGGCGGGGAAGGCCGTGCCGCGCGGGGCCTTCCCGCACGTCAAGGTCGCGGGCGGCTTCGTCTTCGTCTCCGGTACGTCGTCGCGGCGGCCCGACAACACGTTCGCCGGTGTCGCCGTGGACGAGTTCGGCACCACCGACCTGGACATCCGGGAGCAGACCCGGGCCGTCATCGGCAACATCGGGGACCTGCTGCGCTCGGTCGGCGCGGAGCTGACCGACCTGGTGCAGGTCACCTCGTACCTGGTCAACATGAACGACTTCGGGGGCTACAACGAGGTGTGGGCGGAGTTCTTCGACGCGGGCGGGCCGACCCGGACCACGGTGGCCGTGCACCAGCTGCCGCACCCGCACCTGCTGATCGAGATGCAGGCCGTGGCACTTCTTCCGTCGGAAGGTCAGTCGTGAGTTCGCAAGGTCAGTCGTGAGTTCGGGAGGTCAGTCGTGAGTGAGATCGCCGAGCCGTTCAGCTTCCCCGGCTGGATCGCCGAGAACCAGCACCTGCTGAAGCCGCCCGTGGGCAACAAGGAGATGTTCCCCGGCGGCGACGACTTCATCGTGATGGTCGTCGGCGGGCCCAACCAGCGCACCGACTTCCACGTCGACCCGTACGAGGAGTTCTTCTACCAGGTCAAGGGCAACATGCACGTCAACCTGATGACGCCCGAGGGGCCGCGTACGGTGCACGTGCGCGAGGGGCAGATGTGGATGCTGCCGCGCGACACCCCGCACTCGCCGCAGCGCCCCGAGGCTGGCTCGATCGGCGTGGTCGTCGAGCGGGTCCGCGAGGAGGGCACGCTGGAGAAGTTCCAGTGGTACTGCCCGCAGTGCGGGGCGAAGGTGCACGAGGTGGAGTTGCAGGTCCGGGACATCGCCGCCGACCTGCCCCCGGTGTTTCAGGCGTTCTACGCCGACGAGGCCGCCCGCACCTGCGGCGACTGCGGCGCGCTGCACCCGGGCAAGGGCTGATGACGGCCGGGCCCGCGTCACACTCACCCGCCCCGGACGCGGGCGCACCCGTCGTGGACGTGCACACGCACGTCGTACCGAAGGGGTGGCCGGACCTCGGCGCGGCGTGCGGCGGGTCCGGCTGGCCCTGGCTGCGGGTCGACTCCGAGCGGGCCGCCATGATCATGGTGGGGGAGACGGAGTTCCGGCCGGTCGGCGCGGAGTGCTGGGACGCGCCGACCCGGCTGGCCGACATGGCCGCCGACGGGGTCGACGTGCAGGTGGTCTCGCCGACGCCGGTCTTCTTCGGCTACGACCGGCCCGCCGGCCAGGCGGCGAAGGTCGCCCGGATCTTCAACGACCTGACCCTGGAGGTCACGGCCGGCGGCGGCGACCGGCTCGTGCCGTTCTGCCAGGTGCCGTTGCAGGACCCGGACGTGGCCTGCGCCGAGCTGGACCGCTGCCTCGCGGCCGGGCACGTCGGGGTGGAGATCGGCAACCACGTCGGCGACCGGGACCTCGACGACGCGGGCGTGGTCACCTTCCTCCAGCACTGCGCGCACGTCGGCGCGCCCGTCTTCGTGCACCCGTGGGACATGCCGGACGGGCCCCGGCTCGGCCGGTGGATGGCCCGCTGGCTGACCGGGATGCCCGCCGAGACGCACCTGTCGGTGCTGGCGATGATCCTCGGCGGGGTGTTCGACCGGGTGCCGGAGACGCTGCGGATCTGCTTCGCCCACGGCGGCGGCAGCTTCCCGTTCTGGCTGGGCCGGGCCGACAACGCCTGGCACCGCCGGGGCGACCTGGTCCGGGGCGCGTCCGCCGCCCCGCCCAGCGCGTACGTCGACCGGTTCTGCGTCGACTCGGTGGTGTTCGCCCCGGCGGCGCTGCGGCTGCTGGTCGACACCATGGGGGAGGACCGGGTGCTGGTCGGCAGCGACTACCCGTACCCGCTGGGGGAGCGGCCGGCGGGGCGGGTGGTCCGCGAGGCCGATTTCCTCACCGCCGGGCAGCGCGCCAAGCTCCTCTCCACCAACGCCCTGCGCTTCCTCGGCCTGGAGCGACGGTTCGCGATCCGGGAGCTGCTGTCGATCGACCGCGACTGGGCGGGCCTGCTGGAGGACGACAAGACGCCGCGGTTCTGACCGGTCGTGTCGGGCGGCGGGGCGGGGCGGGGTCGGGCAGGATGGCGGGGTGGCCGAGCTGCACGACCTGACCGCCCTGGAGCAGGGCGCCGCGATCGCGCGCGGCGAGTGCTCCAGCGTGGACCTGGTCGAGCACCACCTGTCCCGGGTCGACGCGCTCGGCGACACCGTCGGCGCGTTCGTCACCGTCACCGGCGAGGCGGCCCGCCAGGCGGCGCGGGCGGCCGACGCCGCCCCCGCGCAGGGGCGCGGCCCGCTGCACGGCGTGCCCACCGCGATCAAGGACCTGACGCTCACCGCCGGGGTGCGCACGACGTTCGGCTCGGCGGCCTTCGCCGACCTGGTGCCCCCGCTCGACGCCGACGTGGTGCGGCTGATCCGCGCCGCCGGGCTGGTCAGCCTCGGCAAGACCACCACCAGCGAGCTGGGCTGCTCGCTCTACTCCGAGGGCCTGGTCGCGCCGCCGGCCCGCAACCCGTGGGACCTGGCCTACACGGCCGGCGGCTCCTCCGGCGGGGCGGCGGCGGCCGTCGCGGCCGGGCTGGTCCCCGTCGCCCAGGGCTCCGACGGCGGCGGCTCGCTGCGCATCCCCGCCTCGCTGTGCGGCCTCGTCGGCCACAAGCCGAGCCGGGGCACGGTCCCCGGCGGGCCGCTCGGCTTCGGCGCGTTCGGCCTGCCGATCAACGGGCCGCTGGGGCGCACCGTCGCCGACGTCGCCGCGCTGCTCGACGTCATGGCGGTGCCGGTGCCCGGCGAGCCCTACCTGCCGCCGCCCGCGCCCGACGGCGGCTACCTCGGCGCGGCCCGCGGCGCCGCGCCCGGCCGGCTGCGGGTCGGCCGGTTCACCGCCCCGATGCTCGCCGACGAGCCCGTCCACCCCGACTGCGTGGCCGCCGTCGACACCGCCGCCGCGCTGCTCGCCGAGGCCGGGCACGAGGTGGTCGACGTCCCCGCGCCGTTCGGCCCGGAGGTGTGGCCGCTGTTCGAGATCGTGTGGTATGTCCTGGCGCTCACCCCCGTCCCGCCCGAGCGGGAGAGCCGCCTGCTGCCGCTGACCCGCCTCCTGCGGTCGCGGGGCGCGGAGATCTCCGCCGGCACCCTGACCAGCACCCTCGGCGAGCTGCAGGCGCAGGTGCGCCGGGCCGCCCGCCGCACCGCCGGCTGCGACCTGCTGCTCTGCCCGACCCTCGCAGCGCCGCAAGCGCCGGTGGGCTGGTTCACCGCCGACGGCGACCCCGAGCGCGACTTCGACCGGCAACGGCGGTTCTCGCCGTACTGCGCCGTGTTCAACGTCACGGGGCAACCGTCCGTGTCGCTGCCGCTGGGGCGCACCGCCGAGGGGCTGCCCGTCGGGGTCCTGCTCACCGGCCGGTACGGTGCCGACGCGACCCTTCTCGGCGTCGCCGCGCAGCTTGAGCACGCCAGTGGCGGGTGGGATCGCCACCCCGCAGTCTGGCGGGCCGTGGGCTCCGCTAACGTGAATACGAGCGGAGTCGGCGAGCCGATGTCATGATCGTCCAACCGACCCGGAAGTTCCTGGTCTCTCTTTCCGCCTGGGGGCGTTGGGATTGTCTGTTACCGAGACGTTGCTGATCTTCGTCGGCATCCCGGCGGCCGTGGTGCTGGTGATCACCGCGCTGGCGTTCGCCGGTGGCCGGTCCTCCGGGGGCGGCGCCAAGCGCTACCGGCCGGGTCGACCCTTCGACTTCACTCCGGTCTGGTTCCTGGGCCGTCCGGAGCAGCTGGCCGACTCGGCCGGCACCGCGCTGGCGGCGGGCGCGCAGGCGCCGGCGCTGACCAGCCACAAGCTTGACCGGGCCGGCGTCGAGGCGCCGGCTGGTGGAACCGGAGGCGCAAGTGACCGTTGGTGAGAAGCAGGCCGAGGCGGGCACCCCGCCCGAGGTGCTGGACGGGCCCTTCTCGACCCGCCAGCTGCTGCGCATCGACGAGGCGCTCCGCCTGGCCGACCAGGGGACCGGGCTGGTCTTCTCGGTCTACGTCGGCGGGCTCGACGAGCCGATCCGCGCGCACGCCCAGCGGCTGCACCGCCAGCTCGCCGACCCCGACCGGTCCGTGCTGATCGCGGTGTCGCCCAACCAGCGCCAGCTGGAGATCGTCACCGGGCGGCAGGCCCGCAAGCGCATCCCCGACACCTACGCCAAGCTCGCCGCGCTTTCCATGGTGGCGGCCTTCGGCGGCGGCGACCTGGCCGGCGGCATCATCAGCGGCCTCGACCAGCTCGCCAGCCACGCCGGCCGGGCGTAAGGAAGGGCCCCTTCCTAACGCATCCGGTCGAGAAGGGCACCCTTCTCACCATCCGCACGGCGAGCAGGAGCCCACGGCGAGCAGCACCGCACACGACGGCGACGCCCGGTCCGCGACAGCGGGCCGGGCGTCCGTGCGTTCGGCGGGTGTGCGCGTCCGGCGGTGCCATCGCGTCCACCTCCGCACGCCACCCCAAACGCCCCGGGGCCGCGTACCACGTGGGGTCAGGCGCTGCGGGCGTCGCGCTCGCGGGCCTTCAGCGCGCGCACGACGGCGTCGCGGCCCTCGGCGACCAGCCGCCGCAGCGACGCCGGCTTGTCGCCGGCGGCGGCCAGCCACGCGTCCGTGGCGGCCACCGTGTCCTCGGAGACCTGCTGCGTCGGGTACGCCAGCTGCACGAACTCCTGCGCCGGCTCGCTGTCGCGCTGGGCCCAGACCTGGTCCACCACCTCGAAGTACCGCTCCCGGTACGGCGCGACCAGCTCCGCCTGCACCGCCGGGGCGAAGCCCTGCAACAGCGCCCGGTTGCGCCAGTTCGGCAGCGCGTCGGGGCCGGTGAGCTGCGCCCAGACCGCCGCCTTGTTCTCCGGCGTCGGCACCAGCGCGTGCGCGTACGCGGCCTCCCGCTCGCCGCTGGCGGTGCGGTCGCCGGCCAGCTCCGCCTCGATCTCGGCCGGCCCGCCGACGCCCTTGCTCACCAGCGACTGCAGGATCACCCAGCGCAGCTCGGTGTCGATGGCCAGCCCGGCGGGCACGTCCACCCCGCCCAGCCAGCCCCGGACGGCGGCCAGGTCCTCCGCCGAGCGGGACGCCTGCACGTACGCGCGGGCCCAGGCGAGCTGGAGCCCGCTGCCCGGCTCGGCGGTGGCCAGCGTCGCCTTCGCGGCGCGGGCCAGCTCCGCCCAGCCCGTCGGGGCCCACGCCGGGTCGGCGTACAGGTTGAGGGTGGTCACCACGGACTGCCGCAGGGTGGCGGTGACCAGGTTGATGTCGGTCTCGGCGGGCAGCCCGGCCAGCACCAGCGCCAGGTAGTCGCGGGCCGACAGCTCGGCGTCGCGGACCATGTCCCACGCCGCCATCCAGCACAGGGCCCGCGACAGCGACGACTCGAACCCGGCGATGTGCTGCACCACCGTGGCCATCGACCGCTCGTCCAGGCGCAGCTTCGCGTACGTCAGGTCGTCGTCGTTGAGCAGCAGCACGTCGGCTGCCCGCACCCCGGCCAGGTCGGTCAGCTCGGTCGCCTCGCCGGTCACGTCGACCTCGACCCGGTCGCGGCGCACCAGCCGGCCGTCGGTCAGGTCGTACAGGCCCACGCCGATGCGGTGGGTGCGCAGCGTCGGGTGCCCCGACGGGGCCTCCTGCCGCACCACGACCCGCTCGTAGCTGCCGTCCGCGCCGATCGTCACCTCGGGGCGCAGCGTGTTGACCTGCGCGGTCTCCAGCCACTGGGCGGCGAACTTGCGCAGCTCCCGGCCGGAGGCCGCCTCCAGCTCCGACAGCAGGTCGTCGAAGGTGGCGTTGCCCCAGGCGTGCTTGCCGAAGTAGGCCCGCAGCCCGGCCAGGAACGGCTCCTCGCCGACGTACGCGACGAGCTGCTTGAGCACGCTCGCGCCCTTGGCGTACGTGATGCCGTCGAAGTTGACCTCGACGGCCTCCAGGTCCGGCATCTCGCAGTAGACCGGGTGGGTGGAGGAGAGCTGGTCCTGCCGGTAGCCCCAGTTCTTGCGGATCGACAGGAACGTCGTCCACGCGTCGGTGAACCGGGTGGCGTGGGCGTTGCACCAGTGGCTGGCCCACTCGGCGAACGACTCGTTGAGCCACAGGTCGTTCCACCAGCGCATGGTGACCAGGTCACCGAACCACATGTGCGCCAGCTCGTGCAGGATCGTGTTGGCCCGCTGCTCGTACTCGAAGTCGGTCACCTGTGAGCGGAAGATGTAGTGCGACTCGGCGTGCGTGACGCAGCCGAAGTTCTCCATCGCCCCGGCGTTGAAGTCGGGCACCCAGAGCTGGTCGTACTTGGGCAGCGGGTAGCGCACCCCGAACTGCTCGTGGAAGAAGTCGAAGCCCTGCTTGGTGATCAGGAACAGGTCGTCGGCGTCGAGGTGCTGCGCCATCGACGCCCGGCAGTAGACCCCCAGGTCGATGCCGTCGTGGCTGTCGCGCACCTCGTGGTACGGGCCGGCGCAGAGCGCGGTGATGTAGGTGCTCATCCGGGCCGACTGGGCGAAGTGGACCGCCTTGAGCCCCTCGCCGGCCGGCTCCTCGCGGGCCACCGGCATGTTGGACACCACCCGCCAGTGCTCCGGGACGGTGGCGTGCCAGGTGTAGACGCTCTTGAGGTCGGGCTGGTCGAAGCAGGCGAACACCTTCTGCGCGTCAGCCGTCTCGAACTGGCTGTAGAGGTAGGTCTCCCCGTCGACCGGGTCGACCGTGCGGTGCAGCCCCTGCCCGCTGTTGGAGTACGCGAAGTCGGCGTCCACCACGAGGGTGTTCTCGGCGGCCAGGCCGGGCAGCGCCAGCCCCTTCTCCGCCGACCAGCCCGACAGGTCGAGCGGGACGCCGTTGAGGGTGGCTGACCGGACCGACTCAGCGGCGGCCTCGATGAAGGTGGCCGCACCCGGCTCGGCGCAGCGGAACCGGACCTCGGTCACCGACCGGAAGGTGCGTCCGTCGGCCGCCTGCACGGCGGTCGACAGGTCCAGACTGATGTCGTACCCGGTCACCTCAAGCAGGCGGGCCCGCTCGGTGGCCTCCACCTGGGTCAGGTTGCGCACTCCCGGCACTGTTCGTCTCCATCCCACTCTCGCCGTGCGCCGCCGCGGCGCCAGCCCACCGCTCGCTCGTGGCGACCGGTTCCGATCCGAGTCTTCCATGCGAGGGCACCTCGCGGTGGTCGAGCTCACGCTCTCATTCCGCTACCGGTCGATGCGCCGTGGGGTGAGGATCGAGGGACGAGGCGCCGGCTTTCGGCCCTCCCGTCGCGAAGGGAACCTCACGTGACCGACCGTGTCGCCGTCGACATGTGGTTCGACCCCATCTGCCCCTGGGCGTGGGTGACCTCCCGCTGGCTGCTGGAGGTGGAACAGGTCCGCGACGTGGACGTCCGCTTCCACGTGATGAGCCTGTCGGTGCTCAACGAGGGCCGGGACGTGCCCGAGCAGTACCAGCAGCTCATGCAGGCCGGCTGGGGCCCGGTGCGGGTGTGTGTCGCCGTGCAGCAGCAGCACGGCCCCGACGCCGTCCGCGCCCTCTACACGGCGCTGGGCACCCGCATCCACCTGGGCAAGGAGGAGCTGGGCCGGGACCTGTACGTGGCCGCGCTCGCCGACGCCGGGCTGGGCCCGGAGTTGGCCGACGCCGCCGGCTCCACCGACTACGACGAGGCGCTGCGGGCCAGCCACGAGGCGGGCATGCGGCCGGTCGGCCAGGACGTGGGCACCCCGGTGATCCACGCGCCGGGCCCGGACGGCTCGCCGGTGGCGTTCTTCGGCCCGGTGGTCACCCCGCGCCCGAAGGGGGAGGCCGCCGGCCGGCTCTGGGACGGCGTCCTGCTGGTCGCCGGCACGCCCGGCTTCTACGAGCTGAAGCGCTCCCGCGAGGTCGGCCCCAGCTTCGAGTAAGGAAGGGCCCCTTCTTAACGCATACGGTCGAGAAGGGTTCCCCGCTCACCCCCCGCCCGGGGCGCGCGCCGGTGCGCGCGCCCCGGGCGGGGCCCCGTTCAGTTGGTGGACTCGGGTGGGGTGCGGCCCGCGGCGTAACCCCGCGGCGGTAGCGTCAGCGGACATGACGGTCGTGCATCCGATCGCCCGGGCCTGGATCACCACTGGCGGCACCGGCGCGCAGAACTACGACGAGTTCGCCGACGACGCGGAGATCACCGCGATCATCGAGGCGAACCCGCACAGTGCCCTCGGCATCGAGATGCCCCACCGGGCCCCGGAGAGCCTGGGGAAGTCGTTCCTCGACGCGCTCCCCGACGCGGTGACCCGGCTCGCCGAGGCGAAGGCCGACGGCAGCTACACCCCGGCCGAGCAGGTCGTGGTCCTCTACCGGATCAGCGCGCCGGGGGAGGAGACCGCGTACGGGATGTTCGCCATGGTCGACACCGACCAGATCTCCACCAGCGCCGACGAGCCGGGCCTGGTCATCCGCAACGAGGACGTGTTCATCGCCAAGGTCCGGGAGCGGGTCGCGCTCGCCGAGGCGCTCGGGCACCTGCTCTCGCCCGTACTCCTGCTCCAGACCGGCCGGGGCGACGAGCTGCACGCCGCGCTCGCGGCGGCGACCGAGACGGCCGGCGCGCCCGCCGCGACCGACACCGACCAGGCCGGGCGCACGCACGCCGTGTGGCTGCTCGGCCCCGGCCCGGAGCAGGACGCGCTGACCGCGCTGGCCGGCGGCGGCGAGCTGGTGGTCGCCGACGGCAACCACCGCAGCCTCGCCGCCCAGACCGGCGGCCTGCCCCGCTTCCTGGCCGTGGTGACCACCCCCGCGTCGGTCGCCATCCAGCCCTACAACCGGCTGGTCAGCGAGCTGACCGTCACCCCGGCCGAGCTGCTCGACCGGCTCCGCGCCGCCGGGGCCGAGGTCGAGCCGATCGACGGCCCGGTCGAGGTCCCGACGGCCGGCGGCACCGTCGCGCTCCGGCTCCCCGACCAGGGGTACGCGGTGCGCCTGCCGCACGTCGACGGCGGCCGGCTGGAGAACCTCGACCACGCCCTGGTCGAGCGGGTGCTGCTGCGCGACGCGCTCGGCCTCGACCCCGGCGACAAGCGGATCACGTACGTCGGCGGCGACTACCCGGCGAGCTGGCTGACCGGCGAGGTCGAGGCGGGCCGGGCCGAGCTGGCCGTGCTGATCGCCCCGGTGACCGTCGACGACTTCGTCGCGGTGAACCTGGCCCGGGAGAAGATGCCGCGCAAGAGCACCTGGTTCACCCCGAAGGCCCGCGGCGGCCTCGTGGTGGCCGAGCTGCCCCGCTGAGCAACACCCTGAACTGCGCTTCTGTGCCGAAACCGGCTCCGCGCCGCCGCCCGCGCGTCGGCGCGTGAGCCGGCCTGACAGACTGCGCGGTATGCGCGTCTATCTGGGATCCGACCACGCCGGTTTCGAGCTGAAGGTGCACCTGGCCAGCCACCTCGCCAAGCAGGGGTACGAGGTGGTCGACGTCGGGCCGCACGTCTTCGACCCGGACGACGACTACCCGGCGTTCTGCCTGCACACGGGCACCCGGGTGGTCGCCGATCCGGGCAGCCTCGGCGTCGTCATCGGCGGTTCGGGCAACGGCGAGCAGATCGCCGCGAACAAGGTCGCCGGCGTCCGGGCGGCGCTGGCCTGGAACATCGACACGGCCCAGCTCGGCCGGGAGCACAACGACGCGAACATCGTGGCCGTCGGCGCCCGCCAGCACACGCTGGACGAGGCGACCGCCATCGTCGAGGCGTTCCTCACCACGTCGTTCTCCGGCAACCCCCGGCACGCCCGGCGGATCGAGCAGGTCGCCGCGTACGAGCAGACCCGCGAGCTGCCCGAGCTGCCCTGACCCGGCGCGAGGATCTGCCCCGCCCCGCGCAGCTCAGCGGCCGGAGCGGGGCAGGTCCTCGCGGGGCACCCAGTTGCGCCGGACGACGACCACCCGCTGCTCCGCCTCGGCCAGGTCCGCCTCGGTCGGCCGGGCGGCGTCCCGGGCCCGCATCGCCGCCCGGGGCCCCACCTGCGAGGAGCCGGGGCCGACCAGGCCGCGCAGGCCCCGTTCGCCGCCGTCCCGGTCGTCGCCGCCGGGGGCGGGCCGGCGGCGCGGCGGCTCGGCCGCAACGTCCTGCGTGCCGGCCGTGGCGGCGGCCGGGGTCTCGCCGTCGGTGTGGTGCCTCGACCGGCGTCGCCGTCGTTCCGCGTCACCCATCCGTCGACCGTACCGCCCGGGACCGCCCCCGCGCCCCGCCCGGGCCGGCCCGACGCAACCAGGGTGTCAGAAGACGCCCATCCCCGACGGGGCCCGGTGCCAGGAGAAGGCCGGGCCGGCGGCGGCGAGCGCACCGGGGCGCAGCTCGGCGACCCGCCCGGCGTCGGCGAGCGTGGTGATCCCCACCCCGCCCAGGTACAGCTCGCCGAGCGCCCGCACGTCGCAGGCCAGGTCGGCCGGGGCGTCGGCGGGCACGCAGCGGGCGCCGTCCGGGCCGCCGGTCAGCCGCCAGCGCCCCGCGTTCTCCGGCAGCAGCTCGTCGGTCACCTCGACCACCACGTCGACGGCGGCGGCGTACCGGCGGGCGGCGAGGGCGGCGGGCACGTCCACCACCCGCACCCACAGCGCTTCGGACACCCGGGGCTCCAGCCGCCGCGGCTCGTTGACCAGGCGCAGCAGCGGATCGTCCACCGGCCCCCGGTAGGACAGCCGGCGGGTCAGGTCGAGCGAGAGCAGCAGCCGCCACAGCGCCAGGCGGGCCGTCGCGTTCTCGGCCACCACCTCGTCGACGACGGTCACCCCGCACGCGCCGGCGGCGTCCTGGCTGAGCCGGGAGCGCCACAGCGCGTACCCGTCGACCTCGCCGTCCGGGGCCTCGTGCAGCAGCACCCGCCGCTCCGTCGCGCCGTCGCGCTGGTCGGCCGGGTCGCCGAGCACGTACCGCCACCACCGGTCGTCCCGGTCGGACCAGCCGGGGCGGTCGGCGCGCTGCCGGTCGTACACCCGGGCCAGCTCGGCCTGCCGCGCGGCCGGGCGGTCCAGGCGCAGCCGGCCCTCGGCGGCGGTCGGGGCGGGCAGCCGCAGCTCGGTGGTGGTGCACTCGACGGCGAGCTGCTGGGCGGCGAGGCCGTAGCCGAAGCGGGGGTAGATCCGGCCCTCGCTGGCCCACAGCACGGCCACCGGCTCCCGGCCGGCGTCGCGGACCTCGCGCAGCTGCCGGCGCATGAGCCGGGTGAGCAGGCCGCGGCGGCGGTGGGTGGGCAGCACCGCGACCATGGTCACGTGGGCGGCCGGCACGACCGCCCCCGGCACGGTCAGTTCCCGGGTGTACGCCCCGGCGGACGCGACGAGGTCCGCGCCGTCGAAGACCAGCAGGCTGCGCTGCGGCTCCCAGATGCTTCGCTCGGCCTCGCGCGTCTCGGCGGGAAGGGTGGTGTGGAACGCGATCTCGAACAGGCGGGCCAACTCGTCGAAGCCGCCGGCCCGGCCGACGGTGATCGGCAGCGCAGTATCGGTCATCGCCCGTGTCTATCCCACGGCGCACGCACGGGCGAGCGGATTTGCCGGCTGGTTACCCTCGGAGATGGCGGGCCGGCGACGCCGGCATCGGTCAGGGGGAGGACACGAGATGGCAGACCAGACACAGCCGTGGGCGGAGCGCACGGTCGAGGTGCCGCCGCAGCCGGGTGTCGGGGTGCCGCCGCAGCCCGACGCCTTCCGCCGGGGCGTGGCGTCCGTCGGCCAGCGGCGCCCGCCGCGCACCGAGCAGTTCCCCACCGTCGAGCACGGCGGCCACGCCGGGCACGACGGGCACGATGGGCAGTGGTCCAACGTGTCGGCGCCCCGCCGGCCGCTGAGCTGGCACCTCAACCAGCTCCGGGTCGGCGGCGAGTGGAGCGCCGCCGGTGCCCTCTTCGCCTTCGTCTGCTGGGGCATCTGGGCCATCTCCGGGCGGGGCAACCTGGGGGCGCCGGTGCTCACCTTCCTGCTGAGCCTGCTGGTCGCCGCGGGCCTGTTCGGGCTGTCCCGGCTGCTCGGCCGGGTCGTCCTGGAACGGCAGCTCGGGCGGGTCCGGCGCAGCGCGCGCGGCGCCCACCTGGTGACTGCCGTCTTCCTGGTCGGCCTGGGGGTCGCCTACCTCCAGCAGACCGAGTGGGTGGTCTCCGCCTGGAACTGGGTCACCGGCAACTGATTCCCCGGTGCGCCCGGGCGGTCGGCCGTGGGCCGGGCCGCCCGGGCGTCGCCGTCGCGGCCCGCGCGACGCGGGCCGTTCCTCACCAGGCCGACGCCGCATACCCACCCGGCGGGCCTTCATCCGCCCCGGCGGGACCGGCCGACCGTCCGGACTGGGTTCGGCGGGCGGCCGCAGCGCCGTTCGGCGACCCGGGGGGTACGTCCGGCGCACCGGAGCCGGCCGGCCGTCGTCCCCACCCGCGGCCCCCGGCGATCATGGTCCGATGGGCGCGTATCGAGCAGCGTACGAGCGGAGCATCGCCGACCCGACGGGATTCTGGCGGGACGCGGCGGCGGAGATCGACTGGCACCGGCCCCCGCAGCGGATCCTCGACGACACCCGGGCCCCGCTGTACCGCTGGTTCCCCGACGGGGAGCTGAACACCTGCCATAACGCCCTGGACCGGCACGTGGCGGCGGGACGCGGCGACCAGCCGGCGCTGATCCACGACAGCCCGGTCACCGGCGTCACCCGCACCTACACGTACGCCGAGCTGCTTGATGCGACCGCCCGGTTCGCCGGGGCCCTGCGTCGGCTCGGGGTCGGCCGGGGCGACCGGGTGCTGCTCTACCTGGCGATGGTCCCGGAGGCGGTGGTCGCCATGCTGGCCTGCGCCCGGATCGGCGCGGTGCACTCGGTGGTGTTCGGCGGCTTCGCCGCGCACGAGCTGGCCGTCCGCATCGACGACGCCCGGCCCAAGGTCGTCGTGGCCACCTCGTGCGGCATCGAGGTGGACCGGATCGTGCCCTACCACCCGATCCTCGACGCGGCCCTCGCCGAGGCCGAGCACGCCCCGCAGCGGTGCGTGATCGTGCAGCGCCCCCAGCATCCCGCGCCGCTGACCCCCGGCCGCGACGTCACCTGGGACGACGCCCTCGACGGCGCGGCACCCGCCGACTGCGTCCCCGTCGCCGCCACCGACCCGCTCTACGTGCTGTACACCTCCGGCACCACCGGCCGCCCCAAGGGCGTCGTACGCGACAACGGCGGGCACGCGGTGGCGCTGCGCTGGTCGATGGCCAACGTCTTCGACATCGGGCCGGGCGACGTCTTCTGGGCCGCCTCCGACGTCGGCTGGGTGGTCGGCCACTCCTACATCGTGTACGGCCCGCTGCTCACCGGCGCGACCACGGTGCTCTACGAGGGCAAGCCCGTCGGCACGCCGGACGCGGGCGCGTTCTGGCGGGTCGTCTCGCAGCACCGGGTGGCCGCCCTGTTCACCGCTCCCACCGCGATCCGGGCGATCCGCCGCCAGGACCCGGACGGCACCCGCATCCGCCGGTACGACCTGACCAGCCTGCGGACGCTGTTCCTGGCCGGGGAGCGGCTCGACCCGGACACCTTCGCCTGGGCCGTGGCGCGGCTGGGCGTGCCGGTGGTGGACAACTGGTGGCAGACCGAGACGGGCTGGCCGGTGGCGGCGAACCCGCGCGGCCTCGAACCGCTGCCGATCAAGGCCGGCTCGCCGTCGGTGCCGGTCCCCGGCTACGACGTGCGGGTGGTCGACTCGCGGGGCGAACAGGTGCCGGCGGGCGTCGACGGCTCGATCGTGATCAGGCTGCCGCTGCCGCCGGGCTGCCTGCCGACCCTCTGGGGCGACGACGAGCGGTACGTGCGGTCGTACCTGAGCACTTTCGAAGGCTACTACCTGACCGGCGACGGCGGCCGGTTCGACGCCGACGGCTACCTGTACGTGATGGGCCGCACCGACGACGTGATCAACGTGGCCGGGCACCGGCTCTCCACCGGGGCGATGGAGGAGGTGCTGGCCGGGCACCCGGCGGTGGCCGAGTGCGCGGTGATCGGCGTCGCCGACGCGCTGAAGGGCCAGGTGCCCAGCGGGTACGTGGTGCTCAAGGCCGGCGTCGAGGTGGAACCGGACGCCCTCGCCGCCGAGCTGGTGGCCCTGGTGCGGGAGCGGATCGGCCCGGTCGCCGCGTTCCGCCGGGTGACCGTCGTGCCGGCGCTGCCGAAGACCCGCTCCGGCAAGATCCTGCGCCGCACCATGCGTGGGCTGGTGGAGGGGCGCGACGAGCCGGTGCCGGCCACCATCGACGACCCGGCCACGCTCACCGTCTTCCGGGACCTCGCCAGGACCGACTGACGGCCGACTGACGGCCGCCCGGCTCCGTCCGCTCCGCACCGGCGGGCGGGGCCGGGCGGCGATCCACCGTTGCCGTCGTCAGGGCGTCGGGGCGAAGCGGTACAGCACGAAGTCCTTCGCCGCGCCGCACAGCAGCACGCTGGTGTTCCACGAGCAGGACTCGCTGCGTACGTCCTCGGCCAGGCCCAGCTCGACCGGGCCGGTGCCGCCGACCGCCAGCCCGGCGACGCTGCGGTCGGCCTCGCCGCCGCTGAGCGGGTCGGCGAAGACCAGCACGTTGCCCGCGTCCAGCCGCACGGCCACCCCGCTCCGGTCGCGCAGCACCGCCCGGCCCGCCGGGTCGAACAGCGTGGACGTCGCCTCCGGGAACTGCCGCCGCACGATCAGGTGCGCGCCCACCGGCACCAGTTCCCTGGCCCCCGGCGTCGCCCAGCGCCTCGCCTTCTCGCCCTCGGCGACGGCCACCACCTCGGCGCGGTCCGCGTCGCCGGCCGGGGCCTCCAACAGGCACGCCCGGTGCTTGCCGCAGGCCACCAGCGCCGCGACCCGACGCCCGTCGTCGGCGGCGCTGTGCAGCACCGTCGGCTCGGCCACCCGGGTGAGGTCGTACCCGAGCAGCCGGTAGCCGCCGGCCCCGGCGTCGTCGACCACGTACAGCCGGTCGTCCCGCGCGACCATCGGGTCGTCGAGGTCGGCGACGGCGGGCCAGCTGCGCAGCACCGTGCCCTCGACCAGGTCGATCAGCCGGGCCGAGCGGTCCGCGCCGATCTGCACGAGCCGGTCGGCCTTGCCCCGCCACGGGTCGCGGGGCGTCCCGTCGGCGTACGCCGGCCCGCCGGCCGCCTCGGCGGTCTCGACCGGCAGCACGGCGCTGCGGGCGTTGCCGGACGAGTCGCGCGGGTTGTCCTCGGTCCAGACCTGCGCCCCGTCGCGCATCCGCAGCCCGACGAGCCGGTTCCCGGTGGTGTCGACCAGCACCGCCACGTCCCGCCCGAAGATCACCCGGTCGTCGTCGCCGATGCTCCGGCTCCACCGCTGCCCGCCGGAGGCGGCGTCGCGCACCACCAGCTCGCGGGGCGCGTCGACGCCGATCGGGTCGGCGAAGGCCGCCACCGCCCCGGGCACGGCGACGAGCGCGTCCCACTGCTGCGCCGTCTGCGTGGTCTGCTTCCGCCACCGGGTCCGGCCGGTCCCCGCGTCGAGCGCCACGATCTCCAGCCGGTCGTCCGGCAGCGGGTACGCCGCGTAGCCGACGTCGCCGAGCAGCGCGGTGAGGGTCTCGACCGGCCGGTCCTCGCCGGCCGGGACGCGTTCGACCTCGGCCAGGTTCTGGAACTCCAGCCCCGGGTAGCGGTCCCGGGTGAACCACAGCGCGGCCCCGACGCCCACCCCGGCGAGGGCGAGCACCGCCGCCACCGTGATCCACAGCGCGCGCCGCTGGCGAGCGGCCGAAGGCGACCCGGGTGCGGCGGGTGACCCGGGTGCGGTCGGCGGCACGGGCGCGGGCGGCGACACGGGCATGGGCCCGCCCCACGCGGTGGCCGGCGTCCCGGCGGGGGCGGGCACGGTCGACGGCAGCCCCGGAGCAGCGCCGGGCGGGGCGGGCGGCGACGCGGGGGCCGGGCGGGGGGTCGGCAGGTCCGTCAGCGCCCCCTCGGCCACCGGCAGCTCCGGCTGCTCCAGCACGGTCGGCGCGACGCCCAGCTCGGCGTGCAGCATGCGGGCCACCAGCGGCATCCGGGTCGGGCCGCCCACCAGGAACAGGCCGGCGAGCCGGTCGGGGGTGAGGCCGGCGGCGGCGATCACCCGCCGGGTCTCGGCGACGGCCCGGGCCAGCAGCGGGGCGGCCACGCCCTCGACGTCCTCGCGGGTCAGCTCGACGACCGTCGGCAGGCCCGGCACGACCACCGGCGCGACCGTCGCCCGGGACAGCATCTCCCGCGCCTCGCGGACGCCCTCCCACAGCTGGTGCCGGTCGCGCCACTGCGGCGCGTCGGCCGGCCGGGTGAGCCGCTGCCACACCTGCGGGTCGGTGGCGGACACCCGCTCGCCCAGCCGGGTCACCAGGGCCGCGTCCAGGTCCAGCCCGCCCAGGTCGGGCACGCCCCCGGTGGCGGTCACGGTGAAGCCCGAGTCGCCCCACGGGTCGGCCCCCTCGTTGCGCAGCACCGCCACGTCGAGGGTGCCGCCGCCGAGGTCGAACACGGCGATCGAGCCGCCGACGGGCACCGGCCGGCGCAGCACCTGGGCGTAGTAGCGGGCGGCGGCGACGGGCTCGCGCAGCAGCCGGGTGCCGGGCGGGGTGGGGCCGGACAGGGTGTGCTCGGCGGCCTGCGGCCAGCCCGCCCGCAGCAGCGCGTCGGCGAGGACCTGCCGGCGGGCGTCGTCCCAGGACGCCGGGCAGGTGAGCACCGCCGGGGGCAGGAAGCCGACCGCGGCGACGGCTGCCTGCCCCACCGCGTGCAGGATCGCGGCGAGCAGGTCGGCGGGGGCGTACTCGCGGTCGCCCAGCGTGACGGCCGGGGCGTCGATGCGGCGCTTCGGGTTCGGCTCGTAGCGCCCCGGGTCGGCCTGCGCCAGCCGCCGGGCGTCCCGGCCGACGTGCAGCCGGCCGTCGGCGTCGGCGTACACCCCGGAGGGGACGACCGGCTGCCCGTCGACCAGCAGCGGGCGGGTCCGCCCGTCCGGCCAGCGCAGCACGGCCACGGTGTTGGACGTGCCGAGGTCGACGCCGAGGGCGAACCCGTCGTGCTGGCCTGCCATCTGCCGTTACCTCCGCCGGGACGAGCCGATGTCCGGCCCCGCATCGTACGCAGGCCGGACACCGGTCCCGTGGCCGCCGCCGGGCGGCTCAGTCGGCGACGGTGGCGTGCATCTCCCAGACCAGGATCTCGGCCGGCTCGGTGGCCGTGACCCGCTGCCCGCCGGTGGCGGTGAAGCGGACCGCGTCGGCGGTGCCGAGCGCGCCCGAGCCTTCGAGGGTCACCGCGCCCCGGGGCACGAACAGGTGCAGGTACGGCGCCTCGGGCAGCTGCACGCTCTGGCCGGGCTGGAGCCGGGCCGCGTACAGGGCGGCGTACCGGTTCCGGATCCGGATGGCCGCGGCGTCGGCGTGCCGGTCCATCCCCGACGCGACCGGGACGAGCCCGCCGGTGAGCAGCTCGTCGCCGATCTCCAGCTGCTCGTAGCCGGGGGTGACGCCGGGCTCGTCGGGCACCACCCACATCTGCACGAAGTACACCGGCTCGGTGTGCCGCTCGCCGCCGAGCCGCCACGAGTCGTTCTTCTCCGAGTGCAGGATGCCGGTGCCGGCGCTCATCCGCTGGGCCAGCCCCGGATAGATCACGCCGGAGTGGCCGGTGGAGTCCTGGTGCACCAGCGACCCCTGGAGGACCCAGGTGACGATCTCCATGTCCCGGTGCGGGTGCGTCTCGAAGCCGGTGCCCGCCCGGACCACGTCGTCGTTGTTCACCAGCAGCAGCCCGTGGTGGGTGTTGTCGGGGGACCAGTGGTTGCCGAACGAGAACGAGTGCTTGGAGTCGAGCCAGGCGATGTCGGTCTTGTACCGGTCGTCGGCCCGGCGGATGTCCACCCGGGGGGTCAGCGTGGCGCTCATGGGATGTCCTCTCAAGGCCGCTGGTGGGAGGGGGAGCGGGGTCAGGCGTTCTTGATCGCCGAGACCTCGAACTCCAGGGTGATCTTCTCGCTGACGAGCACGCCGCCGGTCTCCAGCGCCGCGTTCCAGGTCACCCCGTAGTCCTTGCGGTTGATCGTCACCGCGCCCTCGAAGCCGAGACGCAGGTTTCCGAACGGGTCGCTGGCCGCGCCCTCGTAGGTGAAGGGGATCGTGACGGGGTTGGTGACGCCCTTGACGGTCAGGTCGCCGGTCAGGTCGAAGGTGTCCTCGCCGGTCTGCCGGAACGCCGTGGAGACGAAGGTGATCTCCGGGTGGGTCTCCATGTCCAGGAAGTCGTTGCTGCGCAGGTGCGCGTCGCGCTGGGCGTTGCGGGTGTCGATGCTCGTGGCCTGGATGGTCACCCGCACGTCGGTGCGGGCGGGGTCGGCCGCGTCGAAGGCGACGGAGCCCTCGAACTCGTTGAACGCGCCGCGCACCTTGGTCACCATCGCGTGCCGGGCGACGAAGCCGATGCGGGTGTGGCTCGGGTCGATGGTGTAGGTGCCGGTCAGCTGGGCCAGGTCGGCGCCGGTTGCGGTGCTCATCTCGATCTCCTCCGGGGTCTCATGATGTGTCATGTACGTTGGCCTCAACCTACATGACGCATCATTCATTCCGTCCATGACGTGTCATGCATCACTGGTACGCTGGGGTCATGACCGGCACCCGATGGCTCGACGACGACCAGCAGCGCGCCTGGCGGGCGTACCTGCGCATGCAGGCCGAGCTGGCCGCGCGGCTGGGTCGGCAGTTGCAGGCCGACTCCGGGCTCTCCTTCGCCGACTACGGCGTGCTGGTCCAGCTCGCCGAGGCCCCCGGCGGGCGGCTGCGCCCGTTCGCGCTGCAACGCGACCTCCAGTGGGAGCAGAGCCGCCTGTCGCACCACCTCGGTCGCATGCAGCGCCGGGGCCTGGTCGACCGCGAGGAGTGCCCCCAGGACGCCCGGGGCGCGTTCGTGGTGCTCACCGCCGCCGGCCGCGCGGCCATCGAAGCCGCCGCGCCCGCGCACGTCGACACCGTCCGGCGGCTCGTCTTCGACCAGCTCGACCCCGACGAGGTACGCGCCCTGGAGCGCATCGCCACCCGCGTCGTCGACGGCCTGGACGCCGAACGCCGGCCGGCCTGACCGCGCGCCAGCGGCTGTCCTGACGGCTGCCCGCGCCCGACCGGAACGGCTTATTGCATCGACGTTTATCGAATGGAAGGCTGTCGCTGGGTCGCGCGCCCGGGAGCCGGCGCGAAGCCCCGAACCAGCCTGGGAAGGCGCGCGGGGTGGCAGGGCCATCCGGCGCCGGGCCGCCCTCCCGGCGACCGCCGCCGACCGCTGCCCGCCAGTCGGTCGGCGCGTCCCGCGATCCGAGGAGGTACGGATGTTCCGCATGCCCGGCGTGGTGCTCGCCGCCGCGACCCTGACCCTGGCCACCTGGGCCGGCGCGGCCGGCGCCGCCGCCGCGCCCCCCGCCCCGATGCAGACCCCGGCGCCGCCGATCCCCACCCCGACTGTGGCGTGCCCGCCGGCCCTGCCGATCTGGGGTCAGGTGACGGCGACCACCGCGACGAGCCTGACCATCACCTACACGATGCTGCTCAGCCCGCCCTGCGGCTACGACCCGCCGATGCAGGTCCTCCTCTTCACCAGCCGCTCCGACGCCGAGCAGTGGCACAACCCCGCAGCCCAGGCCCTCACCGGGCCCGAGCGCAACGGGACGGTGACCATCGGCGGGCTGACCCCGGGCACCGACTACTGGTTCCGGTTCAGCGAGCCCGACGGCAAGAAGGACCCGTACGTCATCGGTGGGCCCGCCCGCACCACCGACCAGTCGGTGTGCACCGCGACCGCCACCGTCGACAACCAGTGGATCGGCGGCTTCACCGCCACGGTCACCGTGCGCGCCAGCGGCGGCGAACCGGTCCAGGGCTGGCGGGTGTCCTGGCGGTGGCCCGGCGACGAGCGCATCTCGGCGGCCTGGAACGGGGTGGCGGAGACCAGCGGGGCCGACGTCGTCGTCCGCAACGCGTCGTACAACGGCACGCTGGCGCCCGGCGCCTCGACGACGTTCGGGATGATGGTGTGGTCCAGCGGCGCGGCCGGCGTCCCCACGCTGACCTGCGGCCGGTAACCGTCAGCCCGGTCAGTGTTCAGTCCGGCTCGGGGGCGAAGGGGCGGCGCCGGGGCTGCCGTAGCTCCCAGTCGGCCGGGCAGAGGTACGCCCAGGCGCCCGCCACCACCATGTTGATGTCGGGAAGGCCGGTGCCCCAACGCGGTGGGCGGCCCGCGACGCGCTGCAGATAGCGCTCGTAGACGGCGAAGAAGTGGTATCGCGGCGCGGTCCGCCACAGCGCGTACGGCTGCTCCCGCATCCAGTCGCAGGCCGCGTCGCCCTCGGCGAGCAGGTCGGCGGCGGGCGGCAGCACCGGCACCGGGGCGTCGCTGTGCGGATCGCCGTACTCCTTGAGGTACGCCAGGTAGCCGTCCTCGTCGCGGCGGTGGGTGAGGTGGACGCCGGCGACGGCGACCGGCGCGGCGAGCGCGGCGGCCGTGACCAGTCCGAGGACGACGCGTGTCCGCTTCCGCACGGCACGAGGGTAATCCGGCGGCGGGCGTCCCACACTCCGGTTACCGAGTTGTTGCGCATGGGTGACCATCGATGGGTTAATGCACGTGCAGCCCAGTCTCGGCCGCGTCGCGGCGTCGGGGCCCTGCGGCGGATGTCGAGGTCGGCGCGGCCGTCCTGACCGACGGAAGGACGATCGGATGAGCAGAGGCGGACGTCTCCTGTCGCTGGGAATGGCGCTCACCGTGGCCATCGCGGCGGTGGTCGGGCCGACCACCGTGGCCACGGCCGCCCCGGTGACCGTCACCAACGGCACCCAGTTCACCGACACGGGCGGCGCAGTGGTGCACGCCCACGGCGGCGGTGTCCTCAAGGTCGGCGACTACTACTACTGGTTCGGCGAGAACCGCAACCCCGACAACACCTTCCGGGCGGTCTCCGTCTACCGCTCCACCGACCTGCGCACCTGGGAGTTCCGCAACAACGTGCTGACCCAGTCGTCGGCCGCCGAACTGCAGCGCGCCAACATCGAGCGACCGAAGGTCATCTACAACGCCAGCACCGGCCGGTACGTGATGTGGATGCACAAGGAGAACGGCTCCGACTACAACGAGGCGCGGGCCGCCGTGGCCTCGTCGGCCACCGTGGACGGCAACTACACCTACCACGGCAGCTTCCGGCCGCTCGGACAGCACATGTCCCGCGACATCACGCTCTACAACGACAACGGTACGGCGTACATGATCTCGGCCGCCGACGACAACTACGACCTGCACATCTACCGGCTCACCTCGGACTACCTGAACGTCGCCACCCTCGTGGGCAACTTCTGGGACGGCGCCCACCGCGAGGCGCCCGCGATGTTCAAGCGGGGCAGCACGTACTTCCTGCTGACCTCCGGAGCGACGGGCTGGAGCCCCAACCAGGCGAAGTACGCCACCGCGCCGAGCATCTCCGGGCCGTGGAGCGGCTGGACCGACGTGGGCAACAGCAGCACGTTCAGCTCCCAGCCGGCCTACGTGCTGCCCATCCAGGGCAGCTCCACCACCAGCTATCTGTACCTGGGCGACCGCTGGGCGGGCGCCTGGGGCGGCCCCGTCGGCGACTCGCAGTACGTCTGGCTGCCGATCACCTTCCCGTCCAGCACCAGCATGAGCCTGACCTGGTACCCGTCCGTCACCATCGACACGGCCACCGGGACGGTCACCGGCAACTCGCCCGCCTCCTACCGCGTCACCGCCCGGCACAGCGGCAGGGTGATGGACGTGGTGGGCTACTCCACGGCCAACAACGCCGAGGTCAGGCAGTACACCTGGAACGGCGGCGGCAACCAGAAGTGGGAGTTCCAGGACGCCGGCGGCGGCTACTTCCGCGTCGTCAACGCCAACAGCGGCAAGTGCCTCGACGTCGCCAACGCGTCCACCGCCGACGGCGCCAACATCATCCAGTACACCTGCGGCAGCGGCACCAACCAGCAGTGGCAGTGGGCCGCGACCGGCGACTACTTCCAGCTCCGGGCCCGGCACAGCGGCAAGTGCCTCGACGTGGTCAACGCCGGCACCGGCGACAGCGCGGACATCCAGCAGTACGCCTGCAACGGTGCCGCCAACCAGCAGTGGTCGCGTACCCCGTCCTGACGGCTCGCGCCGAGCGTGACGGATGGGGCGTGCGGGTGATGTCGTGCCGGCCGTCGGCGTGGGTGAGCCGCCTCGGCTGCCGACTCAATCGGCGGTACGGCCGTAGACGAGCAGAGCCCAGGTGAGGCAGCCGAACGCCGCCGTGCTGCACAGGGCGCGGACGATGTTCCAGATGACCCAGCTGGATTCGAAGCGCCCCCGTACGGCTGCGAGGTCGGCATTGTGGCCGGGATCGCCGGCCGCCGCGAGCTTGTCGTTGAGCGGTACGTTGACGGCGATGGTGATGAGGAACATCGCCAGGTACAGGGCCAACCCGCCGGTGATCCACGGCAGCGCTGGGCGGCCTTCTCCGCGCCAGGCCAGGAGAGCGGACAGGGTGGCGAACACCGGTGCGCCCAGGAAGCCCGGCATGAACCAGCCGTTGACTATGGTCACGTTGATCCGCTGCATCGTGTCCACGAACGTCCGGTCCCCGGCCCCTTTCAGCGCGGGCATGACCGCGTAGGCGAAGGCGGCGAACAGCCCTGCCATGAGTCCGGTGGTGATGGTGGCGGCGATCAGCGACACGTGCTGTGCAAGTCGCATGGTGTCCAACTCTCCCAGATGTCGTGTCACGGGTGGCTAGAGCCACCGGGCGAGGGCGTTCGACAGGCGGTCCATCTCGTCGGCGTCCACCACGTGGCCGTCCGGTTGCCCCGGGAACCCGAACACGTTCGGCCCCCGGCGGTCGATGGCCAGGTCAGCTCACGCGGCGGCAGCTCGTCGAACCGGGCGTTGTTCGCACAGGAGAAGCAACCTCGCTGGTTCATCACTGTGCAGTAGAGCCCACGCTGTCGGCTTCTGCCACCCCGTCGCCCGCACTCACGGCGCGCGGCTACGACGTCATCGTTCCCTCGCTCCCACCGGATCCGCTGCCGGTGGCAGTGGGCGGCGACCGGCGACCACTTCCAGCTCCGGGCCCGGCACAGCGGCAAGTGCCTCGACGTGGTCGACGCCGGCACCGGCGACGGCGCGGACATCCAGCAGTACGCCTGCACCGGAGCCTTGTCGTCCTGGACACGGACGTCGCGTCGGCGATTCTGCGGGGCCGCCTGCCCCAAAAGACCGGCCTCGTGCCCGTCTGACGGGTAAGACCCTGTGCATCACGTTCGTCACGCTGGGGGAGTTGACCAAGTGGACCGTGCTGCGGAGTTGGGGGCCACGCAAGCTGGTCGACCTTGCGCAGTGGCGATCCGGCGTGGTGCTGCTGCCCTTCGATGAGGCGGTGGCGACTACCTGGGGCCAGCTCCAGGCGCGGGCGCAGCATCGGGGGCGTCCCCGCCCGACGAACGACTCCTGGATCGCGGCTTGCTGCCTGGCCGACCGCTTCCGCTGGCGACCTTCAACGGCAAGGACTTCGCCGAGTACGACGGCCTACGCCTGTTCGACGTGTCGTAACTTCACGTACCGGGTCCGGCCTGACCTCGGCGGCGACCGACCACCTCCGCGATCGTGCATCGGCGCTGGCCACGTTGCCGATGACGTGGACGGGCGAAAGACGCCTCGCACCAGGGTTCACCTGGCGGACCGTGCCGGGGGCTCGTACCAGGCGCTGCCGTGATCGGTGCTCGCCAGGGCAGCCCTGAGCAGTGACGGTCGAGTGCGCCCGCCCGGCGGGCCCCCGTCTGTTTGATCGACTTCATGTCGGCGACATGGCGGTATCAATCGGACGGGGATACCCCCACCTGCCCGACATGAAGTCGATCAACCGCCCGTTTGGGCGGTTTGCCCGGCCTGATGGGGCGGGCGGGCCGACGCTTGCGCGGTTCCCTTGACCACGTCTCGGGCTGTGATTGCGCCCGGGCCCCGCGCGGCGGCCTGCCCCAGGTCGCGATCATGTTCCTCGGTGCAGCAGCCAGGGCCGTCAGTCCGCCGGCTTGGCCTTGACGTAGACGCCTTCGCCTTGGCGGCCTTCGACGATGCCTTCAGTTCGAAGGATCAACATGGCACTGCGAACAGAAGCGTAGGAAACCCCATGTTCGGCCTTGAGCTCGGTCGTCGACGGCAGCTTGTCGCCGACGGTGAACTTGCCACTGCGGATTTGTTCGCGGATGGCCTCTGCCACTCGCTCGTACTTCGGGGTCATCCGTAACTCCTCGGGTCGCAACCCCGAGTAGATCACTTCCAGATACCCCTAGGAGGGGCACGAGTCCGGTGCCTGCCCGCTTGTCCACCTGCGCGGAGTTGCGGCAGGCACCGGGCCCGATGCAACCAGCCACACCAAGGCAGGCCGTTTCGGCGGTCGGGCCGCGCGTCGCTGTCGACAGCGAGGGACGGAGGCACATGGAGCGGAGCACCGACGAGGGCGGCGGGCTCTACCGGACCACCCAGCACCTGTTGACGCCGGTGGAGGTCCGCTGGCAGCGCTTCCCGATGACCCGCTTCGGTCGGCGAGGGCTCGACCCGGAAGCAGTCGCGACCTTCCTTCGCCGCGTCGAGATCGACACGGACACGCTCTACCGGGAGGCCGTCGCCGCGCAGGACGAGGCCCGCCGCCATCAGGCCACCGTGCTGGAGCTGCAAGCGGAGTGCCGGCGTCCTCGCGAGCTGTGGGCACCCCGGCGCCGCGGTGAGTACAGGCGTGCGCCCGTGTGGCCGCTCTACAAGGGGCGTCCACCGGATGGCGGGCAGGACGATGACTGACTACCCGGCGATGCACGGCCCGTCGAGGCCGGACTGGAACTGCCTCGTCTGCGGCGAGCCCTGGCCGTGCCTCGTCCGCAAGCGGCAGCTCAAGGAGCTGTGCCACTGCAACGTACGGGCGCTTGAGCGCTACATGAGCCCGTACCTGCGCGACGCACACCGGGAGATCGACGGCCTGAGCACCGCCGAGATCACGGATCGGTTCGTGGGGTGGTGCGGCAGGCCACTGGAGATGTGGGCGGTCCCGGAGCGCGGCCGACAGGTTCCGGAGCCCGGGGCCGCCGACGGCCTCCCGTCGTCGTGAGCCAGGTCCCTTCGCCGTGGGACGTCATCCTGGTCACCCGGAAGGCGTCTGTCCAGTTCGTGGAGCCGATGACCTTCCGCGTGATCAAGGTGCTGACCGAGTTGGTCACGTACCACGGTTGGGTGTGGCTTCGGGGCTACCAGCTGGACGACAAGGGCCGCGCGGTCGCCAGCCGCGAGCTATTCGTCCAGCCCGCGGGCCTGGTGACGCTGCGGGAACGCCAGGCCCCGCAGCCGGCCACGCTCAACGCCCGCCGGAGAAGGAACATGCCGCCGCCGGCCAGCGCGACCCGCCGTACCGGGATAGGGGTGTGGTGGGTCGACGGCCCTGCGCCGACGGGCTCGCCCCCGACGGTGGGGGCTCGGCGCGGCGACGTCCTGATCTGTCAGGATCGGCGGATGCCAGTGCGGGAACGGCCGGTGGTGATCGCGGTATGCGGGTGCCCGGGGGCGGGGAAGACGACCGTCGCCTCCGCGACGGCTGGCCACCTCGGCATCCCGTTCCTGACCCGCGACGAGATCAAGGCAGGTCTCGGCCTCTCCTCCGCCTCCGTCGGCGAGGACGGTCGGGTACGCCTCGACGGGGACTTCCACCTCGCCGGTGGCCCCGTCAGCCTCCGGGCCGAGGCCGTGATGGTCGACGCAGCCCGACTGCTCGCGGCCTCCGGGGTGAGCTTCGTCGTCGAGTCCTCGGTGCTGTCCCACCAGTTGCTGGGCGTGCTGCTCGCGGGTGACGCCCGCGTGCTGGCCGTGCACGTCGTCGCCCGGGAGGCGGTCATCGGCCGGCGACTCGTTGCCCGGGCGGCCGGGGGCGGGGCCGTCGGCCAGCAGCTTCTGGCCCTGTTTCAGCGGGGCGAGCTGAAACGGTCGATCTTCGTGCCGCCGGAGGGCGTCGACGCCGTCGTCGAAGTCGACACGTCGGACGACGCGGCTCCGGTCATCGAGACGGTCGTGGCAGCAGCCGTCGCCCTGCTCGGGTAGCCGGCAACGGGCGGCTTCCGCCATCCCGCCAGGTGCCGGAGCTCCGATCCGGGTAGGGGATCGGGTGCGCGCCGGGAGGTGACTCGGCGGCGAGCAAGGGGTGACGTGTTGTGGTAGAGGTGAACGATGGGGCGAACCTTCGTACTGCTGTCGAGCCCGTTTCTCGGCCCGGTGGTGTGGGCTCCAGTCGCCTCCGCACTCACGGCGCGTGGGTACGACGTCATCGTTCCCTCGCTCCCACGGGATCCGCTGTTCTCACCCGACGAGGTGCTACGCGCACTGGACAACGCCGTGCCCAGGCTCGGCGAGCTGGTCCTGGTGCCGAACAGCAACGCCGGCCTGTACGTACCCGCGCTCGTCGCTTCGCGCCCGGTGCGGGCAACCGTGTTTCTCGACGCCGTGCTGCCGCCGGAGAGCGATCGCATACCGGTCGCACCGGCGGGGCTGATCGCGACGCTCCGGGATCGGGTCGGTGCCGATGGCCTGCTGACGCTGTGGAGCGAGTGGTGGCCGGAAGAGGACGTCGCCGCCCTGTTCCCGGACCAGCAGACCCGGCGGCGGGTCGAGGCTGACCAGCGCCGGGTGCCCTGGGACTACCTCACCGCGGAGGTGGACGTCCCCGCCGGTTGGGCGACGAACCCAGCCGGCTACGTGGCCTTCGGTGCCACGTACGCCAATGAGCTTCGGGAAGTGGAGAACCGGGAATGGCCGGCTCGGATCCTGGACGGCCGCCATCTTCACATGGTGTGGGACCCGCGACTGTCGCTGCGACACTGGTCGAGATCACTGACGAGTTGGAACAGCGGTGAATGGGACGAGTCAGAGCCGGAAGCCTACGACCGTTGGTGCCCCTGGGTGACCGTCCTGGGTGCCGTTGTTGGCAGGTACCTGACACGGTGCCCGACACGGACTAGCCTGGGTCGGTGGCCGAGCTTCTGGCGATCGCGCTGGTTGGTGGTTCGTTGACGGCCATCCTGGGCCTTCTCGCATGGCTGGCGGCCAGGGTTCGTCGCCGAGGTATCGGCGACAACGTCATGGGACCGTTCGAGGAGATCTGGCATCCAGCCGCTCATCGATTCCGCACAGAGATCAAGGTGCACGAGGAACGGATGGTGCCCCTACCGTCCCCTGGAGACCCGAAGCGGCGAGTGCGCGGCGGAGTCGCCGGTCCCGGGCAGTCTCCCACCGAACAGCCGCTGAGGAACCCATGACTCTCCAGCACCTCGGACGACTCGGCTCCGGTCTGTGACGGTGGGCGTGTGGGCTGGCGATCGTGGCCTACCCTCCTGCACATGAACGTGTCGCGGGCCCGCCTGCTTGCCTGCGCGGTCATGCCGTTCCTGGCGGCCTGCGGCCCCGGGGCGTCGGGCCCCGCAGAGGCCGCCGCACCGGTGACCTACACCTGCTGCGAGGCTCAGGACGTCGACAAGTCGTACCAGGCGGGGGAGACCTTGACCGTGCACTGGACTGTCGAGTCACCGGAGCAACCGGGCGCAGCCTCGACAGGGTTCGAGTTGACCGCGCGCCTGACAGGTCCGTTCACCACAGCGGGCGATCTCAAGGCCGCGACGGAGGACACCCGAATCATTCCAGGGCTGGTCACCTTCGAGGCTGTACCGATTCGGCCATCCGGCGTGCCCGACGAGCGACCCGTCAGCACCATCGTGATCGGTGTCGATGCCCGGCCGGGTTACTACAACCTGGTCACCTCCTCGGGGGACGGCGACAAGACGGTGAGCGGCGGCAGCATCGTCCAGGTGGTGGCCAGGCCATGAGCGTCGGGGCTCGCGTCCCCTGACGGCGTCAAGCGACCGCCTCGTCGCAGAAGTCCTCGTCATCGTCGTCTAACGGCAGCGGTGTCTGCCACCAGAGGTCGATGAGGAACCTCTGGTAGTCGTCGCGCCCGCTGCGGTGGACCCGGACGCCGTAGACCCCCGCCCCTGGCGGCAGCGTGATCTCTGCCGCCGCTCCGGCGGTGATCACCTCGACGAGCAACGCCCCGGTGGGGCAGTGCAACTCAAGCTGTCGGCATCCGTCCCACGAGCCGCCATCCGGTTCGGGCTCGACGTCCCATGTCCGCAGTTCGAGTCCTACGTCGAGCGGGTCCGAGAGCGCTCGTACGGTGAGTTGGTACGTGGATGCACCGGCCACCTGATTGTGTGAATCTCTGTACGACTCCCCGTCGTCGCCGGCATCGCACCACGCGTCTCGTAGGACGAAGTGGCCGTAAAGGATGCCGACCTCGGCTCGGTGCACGGCGAGCGGCTTCATGCCTCGAGAGGCTGACACCGCAGTCTGACACTCCGACGTCAAAGCCGCTCGCCGACGTGTCTGTGCTCGAGACGAGGGTCGGACACGCGACCGCCCCGGCCGCGCTGATGACACGCAAGCGCATGAAGAGGCCGGGACGAGAACGGCCCGGGTGCAGCGCCCGTCTCGCTGATCTGGCCGGAGGCGGTGGAGCGGGCGACGGGAATCGAACCCGCACCGTCAGTTTGGAAGATCGTAATCGGCTGTCATGATCTGCCCGGATCGCCTGGTCAGCGGCGGGGTCGTGGTGCCCGATCATGACCGCTGGAGACCGTCTGGGACACCGGCTACTGGCACGTGGCTGGCACGGCTGCGCGGAGGGCGCGCGGCTGTCCGGCGGCGTGCGGCTTACCGCCTCCGGCCTCTCGGGCCGGGGGCGGCTTGCCGTGTCGCCGGCTCCCCGCGCGCCTTGACCCCGGTACCCGGTGGCAAGCCGCGAAGCGGCGCGGCAGCCGATCGCCCCGCCCTCGGCGGTGGATGACCGCCTCGCGATCGTCACGACCGCAAGTCGCTGGTCAGTCGCCATGCGGACAGTTTCGACGTCCGGTCTCCGGTACGGTCCCGTAGTGGACCTTCGATCCCGGCGAGCCGCTACCAGACGAGTAGTAGGCACTGCGTCATCGCTGGCGGGCTTGCTGATCTCCGCGCTCACCGCGTTGAGCGACTCAGGGCAGACGGAACCTCACGTCCTCGCCGGCCTCCTGGTACTCGTCGGCGTTGGACTGCGCATAGAGGCTGCGATCATTGCTCCCCAGGCGTAGGACGAGCCATGGTTGGCCGCGCGCGGCCGATGCCGGCCGGAGGCCGCCAGCAGGCCAGTGCGCGGCCAACGCGCCGCGCTTGCGCGGTGCCTTGATCCTGAAGAGAGTAATTCGGCAGTGGTGGGTTGAAGCCGGATGTCCCGTCACTCAGTAAGCCACCCGGCGTACCTGCCATCTGTTGCTACCGTTCTGACCGTGCGACTCGACAGGCGTTGGTTGGCGGGCGGACTGCCCCTTGGACTTGGGGTGCTGTCAGGGTTGGCAGCGGCCGGTGCAGGCGGGTCGATCGAACGTGCTCCTGCCGCTGCCCTCATCATGGTCGCCAGCCTCGGTGGTTCAGGACTGGCAGTCGGCGCGGTTGCAGCATTCCGCGAGCGTGCGCTCTGGTGGGCTGCTCTTGTACTGCTGGGTTTCTATGCCGGAACCTGGCTGCGCTCGTCGTACCACAGCGCCGCCGGGGACGCCCTCGTCCTGGTCCTCGCTGCAGTTCCGACCTCCATAGGAACCGTACTTGGCCTCGCGGCAGGCCAGTACGTCGTTGCTCGACGGGCTCCGACCTCTCGCTTGTAAGTTCTGGGCGCTCCGTCCGGGCATGTCCGCGCACGTCTCTGACGTCGGGCGCTGATCCGTCGCCGACCAACTTCGGCTCGCGCTGTTCGGCCCTGTTGCTGTCACCGATGCTGTCGACAGCAACAGGGCCATCGCCGCTTAGCGTTGGTCGGCAATCGACACTTGCTGCCCAAGGAACTCGCGGAGGAGCCGGCAGAGGTTCGAGATGGCCCGCGTGTGGTCGTCATCGCTGGCAAGGCTGTCCTCGGTCGCACCCTCACCGAAGGTCTCCACCAACACCAGCGACCAGAAGGCAAGGCTGCTGCCACGGTGGCGGACGGACATCCACCCTTGGAACTCTGCCAGCTCGCCCCGGCCACGCGCGAGGTCGAACCCTGTCAGCGCCGAGAACGCTCGCTCGTACCTTGGCCGTCCGACATACATACCTAGCCGATGGTCCACATGCCAGAGGAACTCATCCCAGCCCACTGGAGCATTGTTCCTGACCAAGACCGCTTCGGTGTGAAGGAATGACCGGCCGCCGCTGAGCTGTGCAAGCGGACCGGCGGTGCTGCGCCAACGGTCCGCCAGAGTCCACGGTCGTCCGACCTTGCTCGTGCCCGTCGTCACCCAGCTGGTTACCCAACTGGAGCGCCGTCCCTCAGCGAACACGTCGCCACCACCACGGCCAGGCCTGCGGTGCGGTCGGGTCCGGCCAGGTGATTGCTCGGTACTGACGGTCTAGGGGAGCAACGAGCCGGATTAGCCCACCGCGAGACCACGTAGGCATCGAATTCAAGACCCACTCAAGCCGGTCACGTGGATCGCTAGGGCCACAACACGGGCAGCCGTAGCACGGGTTGTCCGAACTTTGCGCGCCGGGTTTGTAGACGAACGATCGCCACGATCGGTATGCCGACGCGAACGCCCGATCCAACCTGCGGCGTCGAAGCTCCGTGGCCACCCTGGGTGGCATGTCCGGTAGCCGGATGCGGGCGGCGAGTTCCTGCTCAGGCACTCTGCCGAGGGCACGCAAAGCGCCTGGACGCTTACGCCCCATGGACCTTTCTGGTGTCAGCCATGATCCAGAGCATTCCACTCGTACGACGCGATTGTCTAGGAGCTTGCATCGGGCACCCCCACAGACCGCACCCGTTTGCCATCCCGTCTGCCGTCGACCCGCCCCCTGGGGAGCGGGCCGCCGCCCGGCCCGCTACGTCAAGACGGCCTTGACGGCTCGTACGGACGCTGGCGGGTCGGGCGGTGGTCTGCTCGGCTCGTCCGGGTCGACGGTGGGCGGGATGGCTCCCCACCGCCACCGCCCACGGACCGCAAGCCGCCGGCGGACCCCCGGCCATCCTGGAGCCGGAGCGCCCCCGCCGGAGGCGCAGTAACCGCAACCCCGCCACCGACCCGGCAGCCGCCGACGCGGCCGGCGTGCGCTCCCCCACGCCGCGCGGACTACTGGCCGCGCGGCCCGGCCGGCTGCCGGCCCCACCACCCCACCGGACAACGCCGGAGGAGCTGGTCTTCACGGGAGACAAGGGTGCGGTGCTGCGTTCCGGCAACTTCCGTCGGGCGGTCGGCTGGGCGGCGGCGCTGCGGGCGGCCGGCATGCCGGAGGGGTTCCACTTCCACGACCTACGGCACACGGGCAACAACCTGGCGGCGGCGACCGGGGCCAGCACCCGGGACCTGATGCACCGGATGGGCCACGCGAGCATGCGGGCGGCGCTGGTCTACCAGCACGCGAACAGCGAGCGGGACCGGGAGATCGCGGCCGGCATGGACCGCCGCATCGCCAAGCAGGCGAAGCGGGCGACGGCACCGGGCAAGGGCAAGTCGACGAAGGGCAAGGCGAAGGGCAGCGACAAGCCGGCGAAGCAGAAGCCGACCAAGGGCGGAAAGGCCGAGCGGCCGGCACGCGAACCCGCCTCGGACGGCACGGCCGGCGCTACTGGCACGCCAATGGCACGCAAGATCGGTAAGGGCTAGAACGAGAACGGCCCAGGCTCGGCGAGCCCGCCGCTGACCTGGGCCGGAGGGTGTGGAGCGGGCGACGGGAATCGAACCCGCACCGTCAGTTTGGAAGACTGAAGCTCTGCCATTGAGCTACGCCCGCGTGCGCCCCGGTGCACGGGGTGCGCCGACAGCCTACCCGGTGCCCGGGTTCGGCGCGCATCCTGTCCGCGCGTACCCATGATCCACGTCATGCCGGGGAGGTGGTGGTATCCGCGCCCCGGGATACCGCCATGTCGCCGATATGGCGGCGCGGACGCGGCGCGGACGCGGCGCGGACGCGGCGCGTCCGGCCCCGGCACCCCCGCCGCGCCTCGACGGCATACACTTCTCGTCGCCACGGGGTGTGGCGCAGCTTGGTAGCGCACTCGCTTTGGGAGCGAGGGGCCGTGGGTTCAAATCCCGCCACCCCGACTGTCGTCCGCGGCCGGGGCACCCCTGGGAGCCGCCGGTTCCCACCTGGTGCCCCGGGCGCTGCCGAGGGGCCGCGTCGGCTCGCCTACACTCGATGGGCTGAATCACGCCCAGACTCAACTGAGATCCGTCAAGGAGTACGCCTGTGAAGAGCACCGTCGAGACTCTGAGCCCGACGCGCGTGCGGCTCGCCATCGAGGTGCCGTTCGTCGAGCTCGAGCCGAGCCTCAAGAAGGCGTACCGGGAGATCGGTTCGCAGGTGCAGGTGCCCGGCTTCCGGCGGGGCAAGGTGCCGGCCGCCGTGATCGACCAGCGGGTGGGCCGGGGCACCGTCCTCAACGAGGCGGTGCAGGAGGCCATCCCGCAGAACATCCTCGCCGCGGTCCGCGAGCACGACCTGAAGACCCTCGGTCGCCCCGAGGTCGAGATCACCGAGTTCAACGACGGCGACTCCCTCAACTTCACCGCCGAGGTGGACGTCCGGCCCGAGATCACCCTGCCGGAGCTCGACTCGATCGAGGTCACCGTCGACGAGCTCCAGATCGACGACAGCGAGATCGAGGAGCAGGTGAAGAACCTGCGCGAGCGGTTCGCCACCCTGAAGACCGTCGAGCGGGCCGCCGCCGAGGGCGACTACGTGCAGATCGACCTGAACGCCACGGTCGACGGCGAGGACGTCCCGGGCGGCTCGGCGACCAACATCTCCCACGAGGTCGGCAGCAAGCAGCTCCTGCCGGGGCTGGACGAGGCCCTCGTCGGCCTCGCCGCCGGCGAGAGCACCACCTTCACCACCCAGCTCGTCGGCGGCGACTTCGCCGGCCGGGACGCCGAGGTGGCGGTGACCGTGCGCACGGTCAAGGAGAAGGAGCTGCCGGAGCTGGACGACGACTTCGCCCAGATGGCGAGCGAGTTCGACACCATCGAGGAGCTGCGCGCCGACGTGCGCGAGCGGGTCACCCGGGGCAAGCGGGTCGAGCAGATCTACGCCGCCCGCGACAAGGCCCTGGAGCAGCTCGTCGAGGCCGCCGGGGTGCCGGCGCCGGAGGGCGTCGTGCGCGAGGAGGTCGAGGGCCGCAAGCAGGCCATGATCGACCAGCTCGAGCGGATCGGCGCCTCCCTGGAGGAATACCTCGCGGCCGAGGAGAAGACCGAGGAGCAGATCGACGCCGAGCTCAACGAGGCGGCGACCGACGGCGTCAAGATCCAGCTGCTGCTGGACACCCTGGCCGACGCCGAGGAGGTCCAGGTCTCCGACGACGAGTTCGGCCACGAGATCGTCCACCGCGCGCAGCGCGCCGGGATGCCCCCGCAGCAGTACTACGACCAGCTGGTCCGCTCGGGCTCGGCGGCGGCCGTCTTCGGTGACGTGCGGCGCGGCAAGGCGCTGGCCTCGGTGATGGAGCGCATCAAGATCAAGGACACCGCGGGCAACGAGGTGAGCCTCGACGCCATCCGCGCCGAGGGCGAAGAGGCGCACGACCACGACCACGAGCACTGACACCTCAGGTGCGGCCGCCGTCCACCGGTTGCGGTGGGCGGCGGCCCAAGCCCTTTTCCGGGTACGTCCCGAAGGGGCTGCGCTGAGAGCGAAAAGCGCCCCGACCGGGACTCTGCCGCCCGGGCGAGCGGTTAGTGTCGGGTAGGACGGTACGGAGAGCGAAGGGCTGCCATGACCGACATGCACATCCCAGCGAAGCCGCTCCGGGCGATCGATGCCCGCGGTGGCGAGAACATTGGCAACCTCGACGACTCGGTCTACAACCGGTTGCTCAGGGAGCGCATCATCTTCCTGGGCAGCGAGGTGAACGACCAGGTGGCCAACCGCATCTGCGCGCAGCTGCTGCTGCTCGCGGCGGAGGACCCGGACCGGGACATCTACCTCTGGATCAACTCGCCCGGTGGCTCGGTCTACTCCGGCATGGCGATCTACGACACGATGCAGTACATCGACAACGACGTTTCCACGGTCGCGATGGGCATGGCCGCCTCGATGGGGCAGCTGCTGCTCTGCGCGGGCACCAAGGGCAAGCGCTACGCCCTGCCGCACGCCCGGATCATGATGCACCAGCCGTCCGGCGGCATGGGCGGCACCGCGTCGGACATCGCCATCCAGGCGGAGCAGATGCTCTACACGAAGCGGATGTTCCAGGAGCGGGTGGCCTTCCACACCGGCCAGACTTTCGCCCAGATCGAGGCGGACTCGGACCGTGACCGCTGGTTCACCGCCCAGGAGGCGACGGACTACGGCTTCATCGACAAGGTGATCACCGGAGCCGTGCAGGTTCCGGCGGGCGCCGGGACCCTGAGCTGACCGAGGAGCTGACGATGACCGACCTGAGCCTGCCGCCCCAGTTCGCGGCCGTGCACAACCGCTACGTCCTGCCGTCGTTCGTCGAGCGCACGTCGTACGGGGTGAAGGAGTCCAACCCGTACAACAAGCTCTTCGAGGACCGGATCATCTTCCTCGGTGTCCAGGTGGACGACGCGTCCGCCAACGACGTGATGGCGCAGCTGCTGACGCTCGAGGGCACCGACCCCGACCGCGACATCATCATGTACATCAACTCGCCGGGTGGCTCGTTCACCGCGATGACGGCGATCTACGACACGATGCAGTACGTCCGGCCGGACATCTCCACGGTCTGCCTGGGCCAGGCGGCCAGTGCCGCAGCGGTGCTGCTCTCCGCCGGCACGCCGGGCAAGCGCATGGCGCTGCCGAACTCGCGGATCATCATCCACCAGCCGGCCACGGAGGGCGGCTACGGGCAGGGCTCGGACATCGAGATCCAGGCCCGGGAGATCCTGCGGATGCGGACGCAGCTGGAGGAGATGCTCGCCCGGCACTGCAACCAGCCGGTGGAGAAGGTCCGCAAGGACATCGACCGTGACAAGATCATGACGGCCGAGGAGTCCAAGGAGTACGGGCTGGTGGACACGATCCTCACCAGCCGCAAGAAGGGGCTGCTCGCCGCCAACGCGGCCAGCTGAGACGAGCATGGGTCAGAGGTCGGCCAGGCGCTTTGCCGGCCGACCTCTGACACGCCCGATTTGGGGGTCGGAGAAACCCCCGCCAGCGGGTAACGTCGGGCCCGTACCGCTGCGTCGGGACGGTCCGGCGAGCGAACGGAGACGGACGGAGCGCAGCGTCCGCAGGTCATGGCCGGTGCACCGGCCGATGAGTGCAGGGAGAACGTAGGTGGCACGGATCGGTGACGGCGGCGACCTACTCAAATGCTCCTTCTGCGGCAAGTCGCAGAAGCAGGTGAAAAAGCTCATCGCGGGCCCCGGGGTCTACATCTGCGACGAGTGCATCGATCTCTGCAACGAGATCATCGAGGAGGAGCTGGCCGAGTCCGGCGAGGTGAAGTGGGAAGAGCTTCCCAAGCCGATGGAGATCTGCCAGTTCCTCGACAACTACGTGGTCGGCCAGGACCAGGCCAAGAAGGCGCTCGCGGTCGCCGTCTACAACCACTACAAGCGGATCCAGGCCGAGGCGGCCGGCGCGCCGGGTTCCGGCAGTGACGCCGTCGAGCTGGCCAAGTCCAACATCCTGCTGCTCGGGCCGACCGGGTGCGGCAAGACCCACCTCGCGCAGACCCTCGCCCGGATGCTGAACGTCCCCTTCGCGATCGCGGACGCCACCGCCCTCACCGAGGCGGGTTACGTGGGCGAGGACGTGGAGAACATCCTCCTCAAGCTGATCCAGGCCGCAGACTACGACATCAAGCGCGCCGAGACCGGCATCATCTACATCGACGAGGTCGACAAGATCGCCCGCAAGTCGGAGAACCCGTCGATCACGCGGGACGTCTCCGGCGAGGGCGTCCAGCAGGCGCTGCTGAAGATGCTCGAAGGCACGGTGGCCAACGTGCCGCCGCAGGGCGGGCGCAAGCACCCGCACCAGGAGTTCATCCAGATCGACACCACCAACGTGCTGTTCATCTGCGGTGGCGCCTTCGCCGGCCTCGACCAGATCATCGAGGCCCGCACGGGCCACGGCGGGACGGGCTTCGGCGCGCGGCTCCGCTCGGTCTCCGAGCGGTCGACCGACGACATCTTCAGCCAGGTCATGCCCGAGGACATGCTGAAGTTCGGCCTGATCCCCGAGTTCATCGGCCGGCTTCCGGTGATCACCAACGTCCGCAGCCTCGACCGGTCCGCCCTCGTGCGGATCCTCACCGAGCCGCGCAACGCCCTCGTGAAGCAATACCAGCGTCTCTTCGAGCTCGACGGCGTGGAGCTGGAGTTCGAGCCGCCGGCCCTGGAGGCCATCGCCGACCAGGCGATGCTGCGCGGCACGGGCGCCCGTGGCCTGCGCGCCATCATGGAGGAGGTCCTGCTCTCCGTGATGTACGAGGTGCCGAGCAACCCCGACGCCGCCCGGGTGCTGATCACCCGCGAGGTGGTCCTGGAGAACGTCAACCCCACGATCGTGCCGCGCGAGTTCACCGGCCGCCGGGCCCGCCGGGACCGCGAGGAGAAGTCCGCCTGACCCTCCCCGTCCGGCGGGGAGGGTCCACGACCCCTCCGCCGGCGGTGGAGGCTGTCGCGGGGGCCCCGGCAGCCGTACGCTGAGGGTCATGCGCGTCGCCGTCTGCCAGCTGAACTCCCGCGACGACCGGGCCGCCAATCTCGCGGCCGCGGAGGCTCTGTTGATCCGGGCCGCAGCGGCCGGCGCGGACTTGGCGGTCCTCCCGGAGTATGTCGACTATCTCGGCACCGCAGCCGGGATGCCGGCGCCCGAGCCGGTGGACGGCACGGTGGGTCGGTTCTTCGCCGACGTCGCCCGGCGGCTCGGCATCTGGGTGCACGCAGGTTCGTTCCACGAGGCGGGCCCGGACCGGGATCACACCTGGAACACCTCCCTGCTCTTCGACCGCACGGGCGCGCTCGCCGGGACCTACCGCAAGATCCACCTGTACGACGTGGAGATCCCCGGCCGGGTGTCATACCTGGAGTCGGCGACGGTGGCGCCGGGAGACAAGCCGGTGGTGGTCGACGTCGAGGGCGTCCGGGTCGGCTTGTCGATCTGCTACGACCTCCGGTTCCCGGAGCTGTACCGGCACCTGGCCACGGATGGGGGTGCCACGCTGCTGGTGGTGCCGGCCGCGTTCATGGTGCACACCGGGCGTGACCACTGGGAGGTCCTGTTGCGGGCGCGGGCCATCGAGAACCAGTGCTTCGTCGCCGCCGCCGGTCAGACCGGCGACCACGAGCCGGGGCGCACCTGCTTCGGCCGGAGCATGGTCGTCGACCCGTGGGGGACGGTCCTCGGCCAGGTGCCGGACGGTCCCGGTCTCACCGTCGTCGACTTGGACCTGGACCGCCTCCGGACCATTCGCACCGAGCTGCCCAGCCTGGCGAACCGCCGGCTCTGAAGCGTCAGGGCCCGCGGGTCAGCTCTGCAGGAGCACCCCCAGCACGGTGAGCCCGGCGATGGCGGTGGCCGTGATGAGCAGCGCGGCGGACATCCGCGAGCGTCCACGCCGCGCCAGCCGGCCCACGGAGAGCAGGATGACGGCCACCACCACGGCGCCGATGACCAGCTGCCAGAACGGCAGCAGCAGTCCGAGCAGGGCTTCTTCGGCGAGGGGCGTCGCCTGGCGGGGGAGGGCGTCATCCATGCCAGACACTCTGACATGCGCGGGCGCGATTTCGGTGTGCGTGGCGGGGCCCTTTCCGTCAGGACAGTGACAGGCGTTGATTTGCCTTCCCGAGGCCGTACGCGTAACTTTCTCTCTGCACGCGGGAGGCCGGACAAACCGGCTGAGAGCGGGCACAGGCTCGCGGCGGAGACGCCGAGCGAGGCTGGTCCGGGCGGTGCGGGGCGACTCCGGTGAGACGGGGTTGCGATCGCGAAGCCGACCGGGTAGAGTGCTGAGGCCGGCAGGAGCCGGGCGGGTGGCCGCGAAGCGGCGATCGGCCGGTCTGCGGCTCTCCACGACAGAAACGACCGCCGTTCTTCGGCGTGCGTCGCCGTGGGTCCGAGTGAATCTGAGCGCAAACCTTGGGAACAGGGTTGACAGCAAAGATGAGATCGGGTAAGTTAGAGAGGTTGCCCCGGAAGGCAGCCCTACAGTGTAGGGCTCCGGATGGTGTGTGGTTGTTCTTTGAGAACTCAACAGGGTGCTTGATAAGCCAGTGCCAAGTAGTTTGATACCCCGCACTGGGTCGGCCTTCGGGTTGGTCTGGTGGGGATTCCTTTGGCAACACATTTTGTTGTCGGGATGGATTGTTCAACAGGTTTTTGTTGGAGAGTTTGATCCTGGCTCAGGACGAACGCTGGCGGCGTGCTTAACACATGCAAGTCGAGCGGAAAGGCCCTTCGGGGTACTCGAGCGG
>NZ_JAHWGR010000121.1:0-274 GCF_020873825.1 Micromonospora sp. DH13 | reverse complement strand
GCAGCACACCGTCCGGCTCTCCGGATACGCGGTCAACGTCGTCCGGCTCACGCCCGAGCAGCAGCGCGACGTGGTCTCCCGCACCTTCCACGGTTCGCTGTGACCGGGCCGCTGGCGACCGGCCGGGCCGGCGGGGCTCCCGCCCCGCCGGCCGGGGCCGCCCCGCTGCCGGCACGGGCCGGGCGGGGGCCCGCCGGGGACGGGCGGGAACTGACCGGCGCGGTGCACTCGTGGGACCTGTCGATCGGGGTGGACGGCCCCGGGACCCGGTTCG
>NZ_JAHWGR010000120.1:0-276 GCF_020873825.1 Micromonospora sp. DH13 | reverse complement strand
GTGTCTCAGTCCCAGTGTGGCCGGTCGCCCTCTCAGGCCGGCTACCCGTCGTCGCCTTGGTAGGCCATCACCCCACCAACAAGCTGATAGGCCGCGAGCCCATCCCAGGCCGAAAAACTTTCCACCCCCTGCCATGCGGCAGAAGGTCGTATTCGGTATTAGCCCCCGTTTCCGAGGGTTATCCCAAAGCCTAGGGCAGGTTGCTCACGTGTTACTCACCCGTTCGCCGCTCGAGTACCCCGAAGGGCCTTTCCGCTCGACTTGCATGTGTTAAGC
>NZ_JAHWGR010000119.1:0-300 GCF_020873825.1 Micromonospora sp. DH13 | reverse complement strand
AGGTATCCCACCCCACTTTGTGGGGGTAAGGCCCCCAGCTAGACGACTGGGTTGATAGGCCGGAGATGTAAGCTCGGTAACGGGTTGAGTTGACCGGTACTAATAGGCCGAGGACTTGACTACAAAGATTCTGCTCGCGTCCACTGTGCAACTCTGAACAAACAGACGGCCCTTGGGTTGTTTGATATGTTCATAGAGTTACGGCGGTCATGGCGGAGGGGAAACGCCCGGTTACATTCCGAACCCGGAAGCTAAGCCCTCCAGCGCCGATGGTACTGCACTCGGGAGGGTGTGGGAGAG
>NZ_JAHWGR010000118.1:0-303 GCF_020873825.1 Micromonospora sp. DH13 | reverse complement strand
ACGGCACCATCCTGCTCGTCACCGCCGGCGGCGACAGGGTAGTGCGGCTGTGGGACCCCAACAGCCTGCAACCCGCCGGCGAGCTCCACGGCCACACCGACGCCGTGTACGCGGTGGGGACCTGGACCCGGCCGGACGGCACCATCCTGCTCGTCACCGCCGGCGGCGACCGGGTGGTGCGGCTGTGGGACCCCAACAGCCTGCAACCCGCCGGCGAGCTCCACGGCCACACCGACGCCGTGTACGCGGTGGGGACCTGGACTCGACCGGACGACAACGCCACTCTGCTCGTCACCGCCGGCG
>NZ_JAHWGR010000117.1:0-313 GCF_020873825.1 Micromonospora sp. DH13 | reverse complement strand
TCGGCGGTGATCCGGGCGTCGGTGATGGTGATCATGCCGAGCCGCGGGTCCTTGATCTGGCTCCGCACCACCGACGCGACCAGTTCGCGAATGCGCTCCGCGTGCCGGCGTACCTTGGCCGGATCCGTCATCTCGCCCACCTCCACGGCGTCGGACTTCCGGTCGGATCCGGCGGCGCGGGGCGCCGCCGGATCCGACCGGCCAACAGTTCGAACATTACCTTCGCGATCGGGCCGGCCGCCGGTCCCGGGCGGCACCGCCGCACGGTCAGTCGTCGTCGCCGTACAGGCGTCGGCGGACCGACAGCAGCTCG
>NZ_JAHWGR010000116.1:0-316 GCF_020873825.1 Micromonospora sp. DH13 | reverse complement strand
GATGAGGTATCCCACCCCACTTTGTGGGGGTAAGGCCCCCAGCTAGACGACTGGGTTGATAGGCCGGAGATGTAAGCTCGGTAACGGGTTGAGTTGACCGGTACTAATAGGCCGAGGACTTGACTACGAAGCTGCTACGCGTCCACTGTGCAACTCTGAACAAACAGACACCCACCCCGGTTGGGGTTGTGGGTTGTTTGATATGTTCATAGAGTTACGGCGGTCATGGCGGAGGGGAAACGCCCGGTTACATTCCGAACCCGGAAGCTAAGCCCTCCAGCGCCGATGGTACTGCACTCGGGAGGGTGTGGGAGAG
>NZ_JAHWGR010000115.1:0-382 GCF_020873825.1 Micromonospora sp. DH13 | reverse complement strand
CGATGTTCTTCCAGTGGGACGACATCGAGTACGGAATCCGCGCCCGCGCAGCAGGTTTCGTCACCGTGACCCTCCCGAACGCCGGTGTGTGGCATGCGGACTTCCACTGGAAGGATCGGGACGACTGGGCCAAGTACTTCAGTGTGCGCAACTCGCTCATCGTCGCGGCCCTGCACAGCGACTTCGACACGAAGTCCTTGAGCGTGACCCTCGGCCGGGAGATCAGCCAGTACCTGGTGTCGATGCAGTACGGCCTGGCGCACACCACGTTGCGCGGTATCGAGGACTTCCTCGCCGGTCCTGACGTGCTCCAGGACGGCGGGCAGGCGGTCCTCGGTGCGATCCGCAAGGAACGCGCCCGGTTCCCGGAGACGGTGAAGCA
>NZ_JAHWGR010000114.1:0-403 GCF_020873825.1 Micromonospora sp. DH13 | reverse complement strand
CCACGGCGGTGGCGAAGGGTGACCTGTCGCAGAAGATCACGGTGGATGCCCGGGGCGAGATCCTGGAGCTGAAGTACACCGTGAACACGATGGTGGACCAGCTCAGTTCGTTCGCCGACGAGGTGACGCGGGTGGCGCGGGAGGTGGGCACCGAGGGCAAGCTGGGCGGTCAGGCCCAGGTGCGCGGCGTCGCCGGCACGTGGCGGGACCTGACCGACAACGTGAACTCGATGGCGTCGAACCTCACCTCCCAGGTGCGCAACATCGCCCAGGTGTCCACGGCGGTGGCGAAGGGTGACCTGTCGCAGAAGATCACGGTGGATGCCCGGGGCGAGATCCTGGAGCTGAAGTCGACGGTGAACACGATGGTGGACCAGCTCAGTTCGTTCGCCGACGAGGTGAC
>NZ_JAHWGR010000113.1:0-405 GCF_020873825.1 Micromonospora sp. DH13 | reverse complement strand
GCGGTCCATCTGCGAGTACTGCTTCGCCGCGTCGACCAGCGCCGAGATCCGCGCGGTGCTCTCGCCGATCTCGGCCACCAGCGTCTCGGTCTCGACGGTGTAGGCCAGCCACTGCAGCGCCGCCGGCAGGAACGACGGCCCCACCGCGTCGGCGACCCGCTCGAGGTCGAACGTGCCCAGCCCGGCCGCGACGAACACGCCGGCGAGGTCCCAGGCGCGCTCCACGTCGCGCTCCTCGAGCCAGTCGCCGAGCTCGTCCTCGAGGTCGGAGCGCTCGACCGGCCCGAGCTCGGCGGCCGGGCCGATCCGGGCGAGGAAGTCCTCCTGCAGCGTGGTGAGCGCGCCGAGCATCTCGCCGGGGATGCGGCCGTCGGAGAGCTTCGCCAGCTTGAGCCGCATGCCGGC